>JADGRK010000281.1 GCA_017880985.1 Rhodoferax sp.
GCAGCGGCTTGATTGGCTATATCTACCAATCGAGGATAGGTGTGGCGCCACCGCGTACCGTGTCAAAGTTGCAAGCGTGGGGTCTGCCCGTACCGGTTCAAAGCGTGCGCTCAGGCGACCTGGTCCTTTTTGCTAAGAATGACGAAGTGACCCACGCTGGTATCTATGTTGGGGCTGGCCGTTTCGTCCATGCCCCATCAACCGGCGGGGAAGTCAGGCTTGACTATTTGAATTCAAAGTATTGGTCATCACAGCAAGTGGCCTTCCGACGTCCTTGAAGTTTTGGTCGGCACAAGAAGCCGCCGTTCTTTCCACCAGTCAGTTGCTGCCATTGGCGGCATTCAGGTCGCACCACATATGAACCTTGGATACGAATCCATCACCTACTGCTACAGCGAACGGCTCAACCCCGAACTGCACAAATCCACACCTCCCATAGAGTTCCTCAGCCTTGTGGTTCCCCTGGGTTACCGTGAGTTGGACTAGTTTGATGCCCGAGCGAGCACGGGCGCAGTCGAGTGCGGCACACACAAGTTGGTGGCCAATGCCGCACCCTCGATGAGCGGGAGCAACATACATGCCGAAGAGTGTTGATTTGTGCGAGACCTTCTCGCGAGCGTCGAAAGACAGACCAGCTGTACCAAGCAGCTGACCGTCTTGCAGCGCTGCGAAGACCAGTTCAATCGGATTTTGAGTCACACTCAGACGATTCTCCCACCACGATAGCGGCAGCGCCGAGCGCTCGGCCACGGTTGATGTAAATGCATCAGGGTTGCCCGCATACGCCTGCAACATAAGTGTGCGGTACTGCATTGCAAATGATGGCGTGAGGCGCGCGATATTCATGTGAATCTATGGCTTGACATGAGAGCCTCGCTTCGCCCATTCGGGCATGCTTGCCTGAAGGCCAGGATTAGAAACAGGGACACGCGCGGTAGCTGCAATTCATGGGTTAGCGACGCAACCCTGGGAGATTTCATGGTTAGCCGAATCTGGGGGCTCGGCAGGTTCTCCCACATAGTCGCAGCCCCAGCTACGCCAGTCCTCCCCGAAAAGTTCGAATGGATGTTGCGTGCGCTCAGACCCATTTCCACATTGCATTGAGTCCGTCGGACAGTACTTGTCACATCCCCAACAGATTCGTTCGGGATTCGCCGGATGATTAGGAAACTTCTTCGTCATTCTGTGCAATTATGGACCGGTGAAAACATCACATTCTGCGATGAAGGAGGGCTCCCGCAACCATCGGGACCACGCGATACCAAATTACCCCACACAGCGCATACAGGCAAAGCGAGGCGAGCCACTGTCCCTCCCGAATCATCACCTCCGGTCTGACCGCGTGCCAATAGGCCCAGTAGACCCCATCCACTGACAACCATGTCCAGAACAAGGCCAGTGGCATCCATTTCCATCGATGTTGCCAAATCACCGACGTCGACCACTCAGCGCTCGCCAGCGTTGTGAAAGCCATCACCACGCTCACACCAACATCCCAGTCCGGGAAGTCTAGAAGGAGAGCGCCAGCCAGGAGGCAGCCAAAGCCGATAACAAAGCTGACTGCCTTCAACAAGGCGGCGGTGATTGAATAGCTTAGGCTCATCAATTTTCTATTCCACTTGCGTTCCCGACAGGCACTCGCGCTCCAGTCAGACACGGATTCGCGCTAAATAATCCAAGGTATGAACCGCTTGCTTTCAATGATGTATGAACTGTAGGCTGGATGTGCCTCGCGCAACCAGCGCTCCTCAAGGATTGATTTCACAAGAAGGACAAGTGCCAGAGCTGTCCATGCCGACCAGCCAAGCAAAGGGTCGGCCATCAATGCCAGCGATGCCGCACCAAGCATCACAGATGTGTACATCGGGTGACGAATCAGTCGGTATGGTCCAGTTGTAATCAAGACCCCCCACGACTTTGGTGTCGGGCGAATATTGAAGTTACCCAGCCTATTGTGAACCAGCGTCCATACAAAAAGCACCATCGACGATATTGCCAACAGGATGGCAGAAATAGGTACTTTTCCTTGAACAATTGCCGGAGCCGCCAAAGCCGGCAACAGCAACATGAAGCCGAACTGGAGTGCAACCAGCAGGGTACCGATTCGGTTGCGTTTATGAATCGAGAAAAGGGACATGGTTCTGGTTCTTGATACAAAGGTCTTCGTTGCTCATCTGGCAGGTCGCATCCCACCGCTGAAATGAAACCGTGCGTCAAGAAGAGTCGAGTTTATCAACGGACCACTTCAAGGCAGCAATAGCGACGTAACATATGAGTGTTGCAGCTGAACTTCAATGTTTGGAACAGGACAGAGACATGAAACTTACCGCCGCCGTCATTCAGAACTCGACAGTGCTACTTGATACGCCCGCCACCGTAGAGAGGGCACTTGCATTGATGAAAGAAGCGGCTGCTCAAGGAGCGCAGGTGGTTGTATTCCCTGAAGCCTTCATTGGTGGGTACCCCAAGGGCGCGGATTTCCACATCTATTTGGGAGGCCGCACCCCTCAGGGTCGCGCCGAGTTCAAGGCCTACTTTGATGCTGCGGTATCAGTCGATGGACTAGAAGTTCAGCTCCTGGCCCAGGCAGCGATGGAGCACAGTCTGTACGTGTGCATTGGCATCATCGAACGCGATGGAGGCACACTCTATTGCACGGCCGTCTACTTGGGGCCTGACGGTCAGGTTCTGGGCAAACATCGCAAGCTCATGCCGACGGCGCTTGAACGGCTTATTTGGGGATTCGGGGACGGCTCGACCCTCAAGGCGGTCGATACTCCGTTTGGAAAGATGGGTGCCGTTATTTGCTGGGAAAACTATATGCCAGCACTGCGCATGGCCATGTACCAGCAGCGTATTGCCCTGTACTGCGCTCCAACGGCCGATGACCGCGATACCTGGATTGGCACGATGCAGCACATCGCAATGGAGGGTCGTTGTTTCGTGCTTTCCTCATGTCAGCATTTGAGACGCTCTGATTTCCCCTCCGACCAGATGAATAACCGCTTGCCTGAGGCACCCGATACCGTCCTGATGCGTGGGGGCAGCGTCATCATCGACCCGCTGGGAAAGATACTGGCAGGACCAATCCGTGACAAAGATGCCCTGCTGACGGCAGAACTCGACCTGGACGCAATTCCGATGGGGCAGTTGGACTTTGATGTGGTGGGTCACTATGCGCGACCTGATGTGTTTTCGCTTCAAGTCAATACCGCCGTGCAGTCGGCGGTTTCATTCGTGGAGCGTTTGAGTTCCTGAAACCTGTTGCCCACGAAGATTTGATGGTCTGTCGGTTCCTTGGCGCCATAGATTCTCCACTGTGATTGGAAGACGCTGGCAGCTTCCTCAGTGAATCCTGCACAATTACTTGATGGCAAAAACCTACCTCACGGTCTCATTCAATGAAAAGGATGCTGCCAAATCTCTTGGCGCCAAGTGGGATGCGGTCCAGCGCCAGTGGTACGTCCCAGACGGTCGTGAATTGGCGCCATTTTCGGCATGGTTGTCGGCAGGCTCCGCCACCGGCGTTGTATCGACCTCCACAGACTTGGCTGCTCTCTCGACAGCTGGGACGGAACTCACCGTCGCCAAGAGAGGCATCTCCCTGTCCCAGCTCCTGGCCGGCGTATCGCAGGCAGTGGCGCAGGCATACAGAGCCGGGGTGTGGACCATGGTTGAAGTGGTCGAGCTTCGCATCAATGGTGGGCATGTTTTCATCGGCGTGTCGGAGCGTGATAGGCATGGAGCAGTTCTGGCAAAGACCAGCGCCGTCATTTGGCAGTCGACTGCCAACAGCATCCTGCCGGAATTCGAACGCGCCACTGGCGCACAGCTGGCATCAGGTATCAAGCTATTGGTGCGCGCAAGACCTGTTTTCAAACCCCAACATGGCTTCAGTCTTGAAATTGACGCCATTGATTCTGAGTACACCCTAGGGGACCTGGAAGCCCGCAAGCGGGAAATTCGTGAGCGCCTTCAGGCCGAGGGCGTCTTTGCTGCCAACAAAATGTTGCCAGCCCCCTGGGATTTCAATTCCGTCCTAGTTGTCGCCCCTGTAGGTGGTGCAGGACTGGGAGACTTCCAGGCTGAGGCAAATCGACTTGAACGGTACGGCGTTTGCACGTT
>JADGRK010000282.1 GCA_017880985.1 Rhodoferax sp.
GTTCGATCGCAATGGGCGCCACGACCGCGCCACCGACGCCACGAGATGCGGCCAAACCCTGTAACAAGGCGGCACCCGCCTCCAGGATGGCGGCCCACGGGTCCGCAGGTTCGGCGCGTGGCGTCGCGACTTCGGCTTTGGCTTCGGTTTCAGCCGCCACCGATATCTCGTCCTGCGCCTGCGGCAGGTCGACCAGAGCGGGGGGCATGTCGGCAGCACCCGCTGCCGCAGGTGACTCCGCTGCTGGATCCGCTTCGTCCTCGCCCATGGCCCCGGCCACCTGCTCCACGCTCTTCATGAACTGGGACAAGCGCGTGCCCTGCATGAACACCTCGTGCGCGCCGCCGTCGAGCACGCCCGCGAACAACGACTTTTTGAAGGCCAGCACTGACAGCATGCCCTCTTCGATACTGCCCTGGCCGACGAAGTTGACGACTTGCACGCCGCGCGACTGGCCCATGCGGTGTACGCGGCCGATGCGTTGCTCCAGCACCGCCGGGTTCCACGGCAGGTCCATGTTGACCACCACGGCCGCCGCGTGCTGCAGGTTCAGCCCCACGCCGCCCGCGTCGGTGGACAGGAACAGGCGGCAATCCGGATCGTTGTGGAACCGCTCTACCAGCGCGCCACGCTTGTCGCCCGGCACGCTGCCACTGAACAGCACATGGCCCCAGGCACGCTGCCCATCGTCCCGACCCAGGCGGCGTTGGATTAGCTCATGCGTGCCCAGCCACTGGCTAAACACCACCGCCTTGGCCGAAGGGTCTTCGAGCAGTTCGTCTAGCAGCGTCATCAATTCGTCCACCTTGTTGCCGTGGTCGGTTTCGTGGTCGAGCAGAAAGGTGCTGTTGCAGGCCATGCGCATGTTCTGCAAGGCGCATTGCAGGCGACGCTGGTCGGTGTCCGACAGGTAGCCGGTCTTGCGCCAGCGCGAGACGATGCGGGTGACGATGGCGCCGTTCTCGTCGTGGTGCACGCGCTGCTCGGGTGTCAGCGGCACAAAGATGCGGTTGTCCACCCGCCCGGGCAGTTGCGTCAGTACCTCGGCCTTACGCCTGCGCAGCATCACCGGCGCCAGGGTCTGACCGATACGGTCGAGCGCGCGGTAGCCGATGACACGACCCACCTCGTCGCGCATCTGGTGCTCCTCCAGCAGGCGCCAGGTGGGCCCGAGCCGGTGCTGGTCAACGAACTGGACGATCGAGATCAGCTCTTCCAGCCGGTTTTCCAGCGGCGTGCCAGTCAGCACCATGGCATAGGGGCTGGTGATGCGCTTGAGGGCACGCGCGGCGATGGTGTTCCAGTTCTTGATGCGCTGCGCTTCGTCGGCAATCACGAGTTCGGGCGCCCAGGCGGCTATCAGGTCCGCATCGCGGGCCAGCGCTTCGTAATTTGTGATTTTGCAAAATACGTCTTCGCGGTACTGACTCTGGCGCTGCGCGCGCAGGCCATGGATCACCTGCACCTCGCGCTCGGCAAAGCGCGCGAACTCGTTCTTCCACTGGTGCTTGAGCGAGGTCGGGCACACCACCAGCACGCGCCTCACGCCGAAATGGCGGGCAAACAGCTCGGCCGCAGCAATGGCCTGAACGGTCTTGCCCAGGCCCATCTCGTCGCCGATCAGGCAGCGCCCGGCGCGCGCGGCGAACAGCGCGCCCTCCACCTGGTAGGGGTAGAGCTTGACCTTCAGGAGCCGGGTCAGCGCCTTGTCCTTGATGCCCTTGGGGTAGGCCTCCACCAGGGCCGTCTGGCGGCGCTCGCCGTCACGAATCTGGGCAACAAACTGCCAGACATCATCGTGGCAACGCAGCTCATGGCCGCAGTCTTGCGCGGCTTGCAGCAGCGGCTCCAATGCGTCGAGACGGTCCCATGGCAGGGCCCAACCAAGATTGGCATCGAACACCGATTTCACCTGGTCCATCAGCGGCACCGGGCAGGCCGTTCCGGCTGAAAATCGCACGTGACGTGCACCGGCATAGTCGAGCCAGATCTCGCTGTACGCAGGCTGGAACCCGCGTGCCAGTGCCGCCTTGCCGCCCCGCTTGGCCTGGAGTTTGGCGAGCGTGAATTCGATGTGTTTGCAGGTGCCCAGGTCGTTGGTCGCGTAGTCGGGGCAGCTACAGAAATTCTGCCCTGGCGCCTGGCCGCGAATGGCCACGCGGTAGTGCGTGCCGCTGGCCGGGTTGCTCACGCGAAAGTCGGAAAACACCGGCTCTTGCCCCAAGTTTTCCAGGCCGAAGCGCTGCTCGCGGCCAAACTGGCGGCGCAGCGCGGTCTGCCAGTCGGCGACCTCAAGGTCCGGCGGGCGGCGCGTGCGCGAGAGGCGGGGTTCGGCAGGCTTGGCTTTTTTTGATGCCGGTTTGCGGGTGGTGGATTTGGTCGGGATGGACATCACTGGGGTGCGCAGGTGCAAGTAGTGGGTAAAGGGCTTGATTCTCCCCTACCGGCGGCAGTTCCAGACCAGGTCACAGGCGTATTGCAAATGCAGGAATTCATTGACATCGTCACCAAGTGTTGTCATTATCTCCAACATGAAGGCAAAACTGCTGGTTAGACAACGTGTTGAAGTGCATGACCGTGCATTTGCCGAGTTGGTGATATGGCAATTGCCCACCCCATCAACTGGAAGTTCACACACCTTCAAGTACCGCTTGGCTTACGTGGTCGATGGTGTGTGCGTCATGCGATACGACAACGAGGCAGGCAAGGGCGATCACCGGCACGAAGGGGAAACAGAGAGCATTTATGAATTCAGCACCCCGCGCCAGTTGATGGCCGATTTTTTGGATGACATTCGGAGGTACAACCATGAACACACTGACAATTGATGTTTGCTCCATGACCGAGAGTCTGGCCGATGCGGTCCGTGCCATGGAAACCGGGCAGGCGCAGGGACCGAGGTACAGCTTTTCTTCCCCGCAGTCGCTGATGCATACCTTGGGCGGAAAACGGTTTGACCTGATCCAGGCCCTCAGTGGTGCCGGACCCGTCACCATCCGCGAAGCTGCCCGACGCACTGGCCGCGACGTCAAAGCTGTACATGGCGATGTGCAGGCCTTGCTGGCGTGCGGAGTGCTGGACAAGACTGCTGACGGCAAGATCGAATTTCCGTACGATGCAGTGCATGTGGATTTCTTGCTGAAGGCCGCATGAGTCGGCCGCTTCATCCAAAATTTGGCGCAAAATTAGCCCCAATTCCCCGTCCATACTGCGTATACAGCTATTAATTAAATAGCGTCTCTCAGGCCGCAGGCGCAGCCGCTTTCACTGCCGCCGCCTTCACCTTCAACCGCCAACCATGCAGCAGCGGCTCGGTGTAGCCGCTCGGTTGACTCAAGCCTTTGAACACCAGATCACATGCCGCCTTGTAGGCCATGGAGGTGTCGAAGTGCCCCGCCATGTTCTTGTACAGTGGGTCGCCCGCATTTTGTTTGTCCACCACCGCCGCCATTCGCTCAAAGGTTTCCTGCACCTGCGCCTTCGTCACGACGCCGTGATGCAGCCAGTTGGCCATGTGCTGGCTGCTGATGCGCAGCGTAGCGCGGTCCTCCATCAGGGCCACGTTGTGAATGTCGGGCACTTTGGAGCAGCCCACGCCTTGGTCGATCCAGCGCACCACGTAGCCCAGAATGCCCTGGGCGTTGTTGTCAAGTTCCTGCTGTTTCTCGGCCTCGCTCCAGTTCGGATTGACGGCCACGGGGACGGTCAGCAAGCCGGTCAGCAGGTTGTCGCGCTCTTTGTTGGCATTGATCTTTTCCAGCTCTTTTTGCACGTCGCTGACCAGCACCTGGTGGTAGTGCAGCGCGTGCAGCGTGGCGCCGGTCGGGCTCGGCACCCAGGCGGTATTGGCACCGGCCAGCGGGTGACCGATCTTTTGCTGGAGCATGTCTTTCATCAGGTCGGGCATGGCCCACATGCCCTTGCCGATTTGCGCCTTGCCGCGCAGGCCGCATTGCAGACCCACCAGCACGTTGTTGCGCTCATAGGCCTGGATCCAGGCGCTGGTCTTCATGTCGCCCTTGCGGATCATGGGGCCGGCCTGCATGGCGCTGTGCATCTCGTCGCCGGTGCGGTCCAGGAAGCCGGTGTTGATGAAGGCGACGCGGCTGCCGGCCGC
>JADGRK010000283.1 GCA_017880985.1 Rhodoferax sp.
CGGTTGGCGCTGGACCACTACCTGATGCAGCGCGGTGTGCCAACCGCGCCAGCACTGTGGAAGCCATCCACCCCGCTGATTGCTGACCTGCAGGCCGGTAACGGCCAGAACCGCATTACTTCGACCAGGCTTTGGAACGTCGCCAAGCGATTTTTCGTGACAACTGCCGATGTCATTGAGGCTGAGGCCCCGAAAACGGCCGAGAAGCTGCGCCGGGCAAGTCTCCACTGGATGCGCCATACGCACGCCACGCATGCTTTGGCGCGGGGAGCAGAATTGACCACGGTGAGAGATAACCTGCGACACGCCTCGGTGTCCACAACTTCGGTGTACCTTCACACCGATCAGGCCAGGCGGGCACGGCAAATGAGGGATGCCTTTGGGACGCCAAACGATTGATGTTCAGAGCGAAATTCACCGTCTGGCGTGCTTCGATTTACAGCGTCTTTACAAAGTGTCCGATTTTCGGGGCTTGGGCTTATTTAGCCTGTCAGCCTTTCAACGTGGCTCTACACTGGCGCATCAACCAACAGGAACCAACACCATGATCACGCTTTGCGGCTTTTCCATTTCCAATTACTACAACGTCGTGAAGATGGCGCTTCTCGAAAAAGGGGTTCCCTTTGTTGAAGAAATGGTGATGACGGGGAGCAAGGACGATGCCGTGCTGAATTGCTCCCCCCTGGGCAAAATTCCATTCATCCGCACTACGGAGGGTGCCATGTGCGAGAGCCACGCCATCTTGGAATACATCGAGGCGGCACATCCCAGCCCGGCTCTGCTGCCATCGGACCCGTTTGCTGCGGCCAAGGTGCGCGAACTGATCATGTACATTGACCTGCACTTGGAACTCGTCGCCCGCGAACTCTACACCCAGGCCTTTTTTGGGGGCACTGTCAGCGAATCGGCCCAGGCAAGAGTGCGCAAACAATTGGAAAAGAACATCGCTGGCTTCAAGCGACTGGTGAAATTCGCGCCCTATGTGGCGGGCCACGCATTCACGCTGGCCGACTGCGTAGCCTTCAACAACCTGCCACTGGTTGGCATGGCGACACGGGCGATTTACGGTGAAGACCTGCTAGTTGGCGCAGGGGTGGACTACAAGCCCTACGTCGCACTGGTGGGCCAACGCGCCAGCGCTCAAAAGGTGGTGGCCGACCGCAAGGCCGCGACAAAGAAAACTTGAGGACATTGCGACCACTTTGGTTGCAACGCCCATGAGCGTAAGTGATCAGCGGGTCTCCAACACAGATACAGGTCACGACTGTGGATGGCTCTTGACGACCGAGACTGTGTCAAAACACAAAATGAAGCGAAAATACAGGAAATTTGAGAGTGCCAAAACCATTCCCGAGAACCCAATCGTCGCTTGTGGGCCGTTCTATGAGGTCAATTTTTTTGACTGCACCGAAAATGGATTTCTTGCCGACGTTTTTACACAGTCTGGACCATGACCAGACGGTCGCGGATGACTGCTTCCGGCATGCCTATCAAACCGGTAGCATCCCAGATTCCCAGCAAGGAGATCACCACTAGGGGCTGAGGCTCGATCTCGTTTCGAGCTTGGCCGCCTTGCGGTAAACAAGTGGGGTCTTGCCGGTCCAGCGCTTGAATGCATTGATAAAGCACGTCGGTTCTGAGTAGCCTAGACGGGTTGCAATTTGCTCAACTGACAAAGCAAAGCCAGTCAGGAACTCTTCGGCCAGTGCCAGACGCACTTCATCGCGCAATTTGAGGAAGGTCGTGCTTTCATCAAGGAGCCGGCGCCGCATGGTGCGTGGTGTCATGCATAGCACGCTGGCCACGTCATCCATGTCGGGCATGTTTGTCCCATTTCGGGCCAGGTGGTCTCTCACCTTGGCAGCGAGGCCGACTCTGGCTTTGTGGCGGTCAAGCAAAGCAGAGCATTGCTCCTCTGCTGCCTTGAATGCCAGCGCATTGCCTTGCGACAAGGGCTCCATCAGAGCGGTCTTGCTCAGGATGGCCATGTTCGAGACGGCCCCAAATAGCGCTTTTACACCAAAAAAGGCTTCGTACACCTGGGTATCCTCCGGTTCAACCCGCGTGAAATGGACGCTTTGAAGCACGGGGCGAGAGGCGAACAAGTCGCGTTGCACGGTCACCAGCGCGGCAGAGTCACGTTCGACAATGAAGGCTCGGACATCCTCCGGCACGCCCGAATCATCCAGGGTGACGTATGTTTCATCCCCCTTGTCTTCAACATGGAACCGTGTGAAGGCGAACGTCAGCTGAAAGTACCGAAGGGTGACGTCCATTGCGCTGCGCGCATTTGGGCTGCTGACCATGGCAAAGCCCAACGCGCCGAATGCAGTGAAGTGATAACGCTTGCCGGCTTCGATACCTAGCGCCGGGATGTCGCCCAAGTGTCTGATCAGGTTGCTGATCAGACGCAACTCTTGCTGGGCAGACACAATCACTGACGGGTCATTCAGGTCTTGCTCTTTGAGTCCGGTACCGGCCAGGCAACTGTTCACAGACAAGCCATGATCGACACCCAAATCGGTCATGAGTCGCATGCTGGTGACACTTCGCGCGAAATCCCATTCCATCGTTCAGATCCTTCTCAGCACCAATCTGTCCTCAAATATCGAGTTTTTGTCTTGCGGGAATGTAGCATCGTTTACTGTCCATGCCTAACATCCCATGTTATAGATCTCGTTGGCAATGACCCGAGACGGACGGAGACAACCTGCATGTCAAATGACCGGGCACGCGCCTTGGCGTGGTTTCCTGTCTGCCTTGATCCCTGCCTTACCTGATTTTCGTGCCGCCTGTGCAAGCGCCTGCGGCTGGCTTTCAAGTTGATTGGACTATTACCGATGTACATGGATGCCGAAGACTCAAAGCAAATGCTGGAAGAGGTAGGACGTTTTTCCCGGGAGCGCATCGCCGGTATGGCAGCGCGGCCGGAATCTCCTGTCAATGCGGATCAGTTGACGCTGTTGACGCAGGAGGCCTGCGATCTGGGCATCCTGCCGCAGGCCACAGCGGACGAAGGATTCGGCATCTGGGAGCACAGCGACGCGGCCCAGGCAATGTCCTTCAACACCGGGGCACTCAGGCACATCGCCCATGCGATTCCTGGTGTTGCATTTGCCTGGCACCGCCTGGCACTGGCCCGATTTGTTGCCGCCGAGCTGGGTCTGGCGCTGGAGCCGAACGATCTGACTGGAATGCAGTTGGTGCCCACAGGGCACTATGGGCTTGGCCGAAACAGCTTGGCCAAGTGGCTCAAAGCCGAAGCACTTTCGGCAGAAGACAGGAGCATGCTGTCGGATTGGCTCGATCGAGGTGTCAATGCGACCACGCTTTACGCACCCAGAGACTGGGAAAGCCTGGTCTGGCCAGTCTGGTCGGATGACCATATCGCTTGGCGACATGTCCAACGCAAGGAACTCGACGTTCGCCCAGGAAAGGCACAGCACGGCTTCGATGAACTGGCTGGCTTTGTGGTCAGTCAGCCATCGCCCGCGGGCAAGACCATCAAGCTGGCTCCGGATGCGTCGCGCTCCATCTATGCCCGCATGTTCAAGATGGACCTGTTGGGACTGCTGGCGATTGGCGCTGGTGCACTGGATCGCGGTCAGGCACTGGCGCGTGATTACGCCGGTATTCGCAAGCAGGGCGGCAAGGTGATTGCCGGGCACGCTGCCGTGCAGCACATGCTCAGCGACATTGAGATCACCCGGCACAACGTTGACATCGCTCTGGCCGCATTGGCCCGGCCAGTTGACGAACTCGATATCGGCGCCATTGCTGCAACACGGGCCAGCATCAGCCCTGCGCTTTGTCATGCCGCCAATCAGGTGATGCAGGTGCATGGCGGTATCGGTTACATGCGTGATGCCGGGCCAGAGAAGCTGGTCCGCGACCAGAACATGCTGAAACTGATGTCGGGTGGCACAAGAGAAATTCACGCCTTCCTGGCGGGCTGGACGGGAGCCACTGCATGAGCCATCAAAACCATCTGGAAGGGCATCTTCCAGCGGACCATCGTCTGTCACCGCAATGGCAGTTCAGCAATTTGCCCCTGATCGGGCGCGTGCTGGCGGACTATTCGATCGAGGACCTGTGGGAGACCGACTT
>JADGRK010000284.1 GCA_017880985.1 Rhodoferax sp.
TGATCAAGCTTGATCCCTACCTCAATGTCGATCCCGGCACCATGTCACCGTTTCAGCACGGCGAAGTGTTCGTGACCGACGATGGTGCGGAAACTGACCTTGATTTGGGCCACTACGAGCGCTTCGTGGAAACCCGAATGCGCAAGACCAACAACTTCACCACCGGTCAAATCTATAAAAGCGTGCTGGAAAAAGAGCGCCATGGCGACTACCTGGGCAAGACAGTGCAGGTGATTCCCCACGTCACCAACGAAATCCAGGATTTCATCAAGCGCGGTGCCCGCTTTGGAACACCGGAAGCGGTGGATGTGGCGATCGTCGAAATAGGCGGCACGGTCGGCGACATTGAATCGCTGCCGTTTCTCGAGGCGGTGCGCCAGATGAGCCTGAAACTGGGCCCCAATAACAGCGCTTTTGTGCATTTGAGCTACGTCCCCTGGATCGCCGCGGCGGGCGAACTCAAGACCAAACCGACCCAGCACACCGCCAAGCAACTGCGCGAGATCGGCATCCAGGCCGACGCCCTGCTGTGCCGCGCCGATCGGCCGATTCCCGAGGAGGAACGGCAAAAGATTTCGCTTTTTTCCAACGTGCCGGACTGGGCCGTGATCTCGATGTGGGATGTCGATACCATTTACAAAGTGCCGCGCATGTTGCATGAGCAGGGCCTGGACGGCCTGATTTGCGACAAACTGCGCCTGAACACGCACCCGGCCAATTTGAAACGCTGGGACGAACTGGTCTATGAAACCGAGCACCCGCAAGGCGACATCAATATTGTGATGGTCGGCAAGTACGTCGATCTGAGTGACAGCTACAAGTCGCTTAATGAAGCACTGCGCCACGCCGGCATGAAGAATCATGTACGCGTCAAAATTGGCTACATTGACTCGGAAACCATCACGCCCGAGAACGTCACCCAACTGGCCCGGTTTGACGCCATCCTGGTGCCTGGCGGCTTTGGCATACGCGGCGTTGAGGGCAAGATTTGTGCGGCCCGATTTGCCCGTGAAAATAAAGTGCCTTACCTCGGCATTTGTCTTGGCATGCAAGTCGCCACGATTGAATTTGCACGTCATGTCGCCAACCTGAAAGACGCCAACAGCACCGAATTTGATCCGACGACCCCGAATCCGGTGATCGCCCTGATCACTGAATGGAAAGACGAAGACGGCAGCATCAAAACCCGGGATGAAAACTCTGACCTGGGCGGCACCATGCGCCTGGGCGCGCAAAGCTCTGACGTTGTCGCGGGAACCTTGGCGCATCAGATTTACGGCGATGTAGTGACCGAGCGGCATCGGCACCGCTATGAGGCTAACGTGCATTTTCTGGACGCGCTGCGCAGCGCAGGATTGGTCATTTCGGCCTTTACCCAGCGTGAGCATTTGACCGAGATTGTCGAACTGCCACAAAACCTGCACCCCTGGTTCATGGGCGTGCAGTTTCACCCCGAATTCAAATCGACACCGTGGGCCGGACACCCGTTGTTCAACGCCTTCATCAAGGCCGCGCTGGACCACCAGGCAGCAGGCAAAGCTTTGAAAGCGGTGGCCTGACATGAAATTATGTGGCTTTGAGGTTGGCCTGCGTCAGCCCTTGTTCCTGATCGCGGGCCCCTGCGTGATCGAGTCAGAACAGCTGCAAATGGACACCGCCGGCACGCTGAAAGAAATCACGGCTTCTTTGGGCATCCCATTTATCTTCAAAAGCAGTTTCGACAAGGCCAACCGCTCCAGCGGCAGCACCTTTCGCGGTCCCGGCATTGACAAAGGGCTCGAAATTCTGGCCAAGGTCAAGCGCGAACTCCATTTGCCGGTGCTGACCGACATTCATTCAGAAGACCAGATCGCCCGAGTGGCCTCGGTGGTGGATGTGTTGCAAACGCCTGCTTTTTTGTGCCGACAAACCGACTTCATCCGCGCCGTGGCCCAATCGGGTTTGCCGGTGAACATCAAAAAGGGGCAATTTCTGGCACCCGGCGACATGAAAAACGTGATCGACAAAGCACGTGCAGCGGCTCAAGAAAAAGGTTTGCCGCAAGACAATTTCATGGTCTGCGAGCGCGGCGTCAGTTTTGGCTACAACAACCTGGTGAGCGACATGCGTTCACTGGTGATCATGCGCGAGACCCACGCGCCGGTGGTGTTCGATGCCACCCACTCGGTGCAGTTGCCCGGCGGTCAAGGCACCAGCAGTGGCGGGCAGCGAGAAATGGTGCCGGTGCTGGCACGCGCCGCGGTAGCCGTCGGTGTCGCCGGTCTGTTCATGGAAACCCATCCCGACCCGTCCAAAGCGTTGAGTGACGGACCGAACGCCGTGCCGCTCAAACACATGCGCGCCTTGCTCGAGACTTTGGTAGAACTCGATGTCGTGACCAAAAGAACACCGTTCCTGGAGGACAGCTTTAAATGAGCGGCTACATCATTGCCAACGTGAGCGTGACCAATCCGGTCCAATATGCAGACTACAAGAAATGGTCAAGTGCTGCTCTACAGGTACACGGGGTAGAAGTATGCGTGCGCGGTGGCAAGGTTGAAGTGCTCGAAGGTGACTGGGCCCCTGAACGGCTGGTCATCTTAAAGTTCCCGAGCTTTGAAGCCGCCAAAGCGTTTGATGCATCGCCCGAGTATGGGAGGGCACGCGCAGCACGGCAAGGTGCGGCAGTCATGCGCATGGTCGTGGTTGAAGGTCTGTAATTTTTGATTTGAAAGAAAAAAATGAGTGCAATTGTTGACATCGTAGGACGTGAAATTCTGGATTCACGCGGCAACCCGACAGTGGAATGTGATGTGCTGCTCGAATCGGGCACCATGGGCCGCGCCGCCGTGCCCTCGGGCGCCTCGACCGGCAGCCGTGAAGCGATTGAACTGCGTGATGGCGACAACAGTCGATATCTCGGCAAGGGCGTACTCAAAGCGGTCGAGCACATCAACACCGAAATCTCGGAAGCCGTGCTCGGGCTCGATGCTTCGGAACAAGCGTTTCTGGACAGGACCCTGATTGATCTTGACGGCACCGAAAACAAATCCCGCCTGGGTGCCAACGCCATGCTGGCGGTGTCGATGGCAGTGGCGCGCGCAGCGGCTGAAGAGTCCGGCCTGCCGCTGTACCGCTACTTTGGCGGCATGGGTGCCATGCAATTGCCAGTGCCGATGATGAATGTGGTGAACGGTGGTGCGCACGCCAACAACGGCCTGGACATCCAGGAATTCATGATCATCCCGCTGGGTGCTCCGAATTTTCGGGAAGCGCTGCGCTATGGCGCCGAGGTGTTCCATGCCCTCAAAAAAATCATCCATGACAAAGGCATGAGCACGGCCGTCGGTGACGAAGGCGGCTTCACGCCCAGCGTGCCCAATCATGAAGCCGCCATCGAGTTGATTCTGCAAGCCATTGACGCGGCGGGCTACACGGCAGGCGAGCAAATTGCCATTGGCCTGGATTGCGCCGCCAGCGAGTTTTACAAGGACGGCAAATACCATCTGAGCGCCGAAGGACTGATCCTGGATTATCATGAATGGGCTGATATGCTGGAAGCTTGGGTCGATAAATACCCGATCATCAGCATCGAAGACGGCATGGCTGAGAACGACTGGACTGGCTGGAAGATTCTGACCGATCGGCTCGGCAAGAAGGTGCAGATCGTGGGTGATGACCTGTTTGTCACCAACACCAAGATATTCAAGGAAGGCATCGACAAAGGCATCGCCAATTCGATCCTGATCAAGGTCAACCAGATCGGCACCTTGACCGAAACTTTTGCCGCCATCGAAATGGCCAAGCGCGCGGGCTACACCGCCGTCATCAGCCACCGCTCAGGTGAGACCGAAGACTCAACCATCGCCGACATCGCGGTCGGCACCAACGCCGGTCAAATCAAGACCGGGAGCTTGAGCCGCTCTGACCGCATGGCCAAATACAACCAGTTGCTGCGCATTGAAGAGGACTTGGGTGACGTCGCCAGCTACCCCGGTCGCGCGGCTTTTTATAACTTGCGCTAAACGGATGTGCGCCGCGTCGGAAGCCTGACAATGAGCCCTCGCGTTGTCCCGGCCGCCCTGCTCGCACTGCTCGCGATTCTTCACGCGCAGTTG
>JADGRK010000285.1 GCA_017880985.1 Rhodoferax sp.
GTCACGCCGGTAGCGCAGCACATGCAGCACCGGGCCGAAGACCTCGCGCTGCAAGCGCTCAATGCGGTCGATTTCAATCAGGGTGGGCATCACAAAATGCCCCTGGTCAGCGCTTTCGTCGCGCGCCATACGGGTGACGGTTTGACCGTCGGCCCGCATGCGCTCAATGTGCCGCTCAATCTGCGCGCGCGCCTCCTCGTCAATCACCGGGCCCACATCGGTGTGCATGCGGTCCGGGTTGCCCATGACCCATTCGTGCATGGCTTGCTTGACCATGCCGATCACGCGCTCAGCCACATCTTCCTGGATGCACAACAGGCGCAAGGCCGAGCAGCGCTGACCGGCAGAGTCGAAGGCCGACGACAGCACATCGCCCACCACCTGCTCGGCCAGTGCCGATGAATCGACCACCATGGCATTCTGGCCGCCGGTCTCGGCAATCAGCGGGATGCAGCGGCCCTGCCGGCTCAGGCGCTGTGACAAGGTCCGCGCGATCAGGTGCGCCACCTCGGTGGAGCCGGTAAACATGACGCCCGCCACTTGGCGGTTTGCCACCAGCGCGGCGCCCACGACTTCACCGGTGCCGGGAACCAGTTGCACCGCATCCATCGGCACGCCGGCTTCGTGCAGAATTTTCACCATCAGGCCGGCCACCAGCGGCGTTTGTTCCGCCGGTTTGGCCAGCACACAGTTGCCGCTGGCCAGCGCCGCAGCGACTTGACCGGCGAAAATCGCCAGCGGGAAATTCCACGGGCTGATGCACAGCACCACGCCCAAGGGCCGCTGCGTCTGGTTATCAAAAGTGGCTTCCACTTGCGCTGCGTAATAGCGCAGAAAGTCCACCGCCTCGCGGATTTCGGAAATGGCGTTGGGCAGCGACTTGCCCGCCTCGCGCACGATCAGGCCCAGGATGCTTTGCGTGCGCTGCTCCAGCAGGTCGGCGGCACGCTTCAGGCAGGCAGCGCGTTCCTGCGGCGGTGTGACCTGCCAGATTTGCGTGGCGCGGCCTGCGCGGTTAACGGCCAACTCCACCTCCGCCACTGTCGCCGGGCGCACCCAGCCCACCTGGTCGCGCGTGTCGGCCGGGTTGCACACCGCTTGCCAGCCCTCAGCTTCTGCCGTTTGCGGGTTCACGTGCGTCACCTCAGCGACCGTTGCAGCGGCCGCGTAGGGGCCTTGTGTGCTGCGCAGCAAACCCGCGGCGAGCGAAGCCAGCTGTTGTTCGTTGGCCAGGTTCAAGCCCGAGGAGTTCAGACGTGACTGCGCACCAAGGGCAGCAAACAGCTGGCGCGGCAGCGCAATCTTCGGGTGCGGCGCGCCGAGCTGGCCCGCCTCAACTTCTATCGCCTGCGCCTCCAGCACCGGGTCGGCCACCAGGTCTTTCACCAAGACCCGGGGGTCGCCAATGCGGTTGACAAACGAGGAGTTGGAGCCGTTCTCAAGCAAACGCCGAACCAGGTAGGCCAGCAGCGTCTCGTGCGTGCCGACCGGGGCGTAAATGCGGCAGGGGCGCCCCAACTTGCCGTCAGCGACTGTGCCGGTCACCTGTTCATAGAGCGGCTCGCCCATGCCGTGCAGACACTGGAATTCGTACTGACCCGCGTAGTAGTTGTTGCCGGCCATCTGGTAAATCGAGGCCACGGTTTGCGCGTTGTGGGTGGCGAACTGGGGGTAAACCGCCTCCGGTGCGGCCAGCAACTTGCGCGCGCAGGCCAGGTAAGAAACGTCGGTATGCACCTTGCGCGTATAGACCGGGTAGCCGTCCAGGCCATCAAGCTGGGCGCGTTTGATCTCGGCGTCCCAGTAGGCACCTTTCACCAGGCGGATCATCAACCGGCGGCCGCTGCGGCGTGCCAGGTCGATCACATGGTCGATCACGTAGGGGCAGCGCTTGAGGTAGGCCTGCACCACAAAGCCAATGCCGTTCCAGCCTTTGAGCGCCGGCTCGAAACACAGACTCTCCAGCAGATCCAGCGAGAGCTCCAGCCGGTCGGATTCCTCAGCGTCGATGTTGATGCCAATGTCGTACTGGCGTGCCAACAGCGCCAGTTTGGTCAGGCGCGGCAGCAACTCGCCCATGACACGATCACGCTGGGCGCGGCTGTAGCGCGTGTGCAGCGCCGACAGCTTGACCGAGATGCCTGGGCCTTCAAAGATACCGCGGCCGTTCGACGCCATGCCGATGGCCTCGATCGACTGCTCGTAGGAGGCCACGTAGCGCTCGGCGTCAATCTCGGTGGTGGCGGCCTCGCCCAGCATGTCGTAGGAGTAACGAAAGCCCTTTTTCTCCAGCGCGCGGCTGTTGGCCAGCGCCTCGGAGATGGTTTGCCCGGTGACGAACTGCTCCCCCATCAGCTTCATGGCCCGGTGTACGCCCTGGCGGATCAGTGGCTCACCGCCCTTGCCGATCATGCGCGTCAGCGCGCTCGCCATGCTTTTCTCGCTAGCAGTGGCAGTGAGCTTGCCGGTGAGCATCAAGCCCCAGACGGCGGCGTTGACGAACAACGAGGGCGAGTTGCCGAGGTGCGAATGCCAGTCACCGTGACTGATCTTGTCACGAATCAGCGCGTCGCGCGTGGCGTTGTCGGGGATGCGCAGCAGCGCCTCGGCCATGCACATCAGCGCCACGCCTTCCTGGCTGGAGAGCGAAAATTCCTGCACCAGTGCTTCCACGCCACCGCTGCCCTTGCTGCTGCGCAGGCCGTCCACCAGGCGGATGGCCACTTCTTCAATGGCCACGCGCTGGTCCGGGTCGGTCACATGGGCCAGTTGCACCAGCATCGGCAGGCACTCGGGCTCGGGCCGGTGCCAGGCGGCGGTGATGGCGGCACGCATCTCGGTCTGCGGCAGCACGTTCTGCGCCCAGTCGAGGAACGGCTGCGGCGCTGATGGCATCGGGTTTGCCGGCAGCGTCAAATCGTCCGCCTGTTCGGACTCGACCATTTGGGCGCTGTCGGTTGCACCCGCGTCTGCAACCTGGGGCGACTGGCCGCGCTCGATGCTCTCCACGTACTGCAGTACGGCCTGTTTGATCAGCCCGTGCGGGGTTCTCCCCTGCACCGCGGCGGCGTCTTTGATGCGTGATCGAAGGATCTCATCGACCTTGATTCCGAGCGTGACGGTGGCCATGGTTGCACCTTTTCATAAAATGGGTTGCACCTATATTAATTTAGGTGCAACCCATTTATGAATTAGGGTTAACCCTTGTTATTCCGGACGATCCAGCTTGGTTGATAGCAGGATGGTCGAAAAAGTATCGACCACACCTTTGATAACCCGAATCTTGTCGAGCACCGCATCGAGCTCATGCGTTGATTCGGTTGACAACAGGGCACACAGGTCATAGCGACCGCTGACCGAGTAGAGCTTGGTAATTTCGTGCCGCTTGGCAAGCATTCGCACTACTTCGGGCTCGTTTTTCGATTCAATCGAAATCAGCACCATGGCCCGGATGCCGGACGCTGAACGCGTGGATGCCACGCCCACGGTGTAGCCGGTAATTGCGCCGCCATCTTCGAGCGCTTTGAGCCGCAACTGGGCCGTGCTGCGCGCACAGCCGAGCGCCTTCGCCAGCTTGACCACCGGCAAGCGGGCATTGACCTTCAGAAGTTCGATCAACTGGCGATCAAGTGGGTTTAAAGCGGTCGGCACGGATGTATCAAACAGTTTGTATGAATGTCGGTCATTATGACTGATAAAGACCAAATACTTCAGTCAATCTGAGGGTTTCTTTCGGCACTGCGGCTGCCTAGACTTGAATCGGTCATCGGCTCAAAGAGACTCACAGATTCTGGACTTCCCATGCTGCAAAAAGTCGATTTCAATCCGCAAAAGAAATTGCTCACGCGCGCTGAACTGGACGCCTACGATCCGCAGTCCGAATCGTGGCACAAGCAATTTGGGCGTCGCTACACCCACCACGCCGAGCTCAACGCCATTCTGAACAACATTGAGAACGTCAACGAAACCGTCTATGACAAGTTTGCGATTGCCATCACGCCGTACATCGCGAAACTGATGGACCGTGACGACCCCAATTGCCCGATTCGCAAGCAGTACCTGCCTTCGCACTTTGAGGA
>JADGRK010000029.1 GCA_017880985.1 Rhodoferax sp.
CTGTGATCGAAGCGGCGGTCGAAATTCCGCTGCTTCACATCGCCGATCCAACTGCCGATGAAATCAAGCGCTGCGGGTTCACAAGGGTTGGTCTGCTGGGCACGCGTTTCACCATGGAAGACGCTTTTTACTGTGATCGACTGCGTGACCGGCACGGGCTACAGGTGCTGATACCCGGGCCGCAAGATCGGGAAATCATCCATCGCGTGATTTACGAAGAGCTGTGCCTGGGCCAAGTGGTGCCGGCATCGCGTGCCGAGTACCAAAGAATCATGTCTGAACTCACATTGCAAGGCGCGCAGGCAATCATTCTGGGCTGCACCGAAATCGCTCTGCTGGTCAACCCACAAGACGCAGCGGTTCCCCTGTTTGATACGACCCGCATTCACGCGCGCACGGCGGCGCAATGGGCGTTATCAACACGCTAACCCCGGGTGGGACAATAGCACCATGACCCTGACCGAACTCAAATACATCGTGGCGGTGGCGCGCGAGCGGCATTTTGGCAAGGCGGCCGAGGCCTGCTATGTGTCGCAACCGACGCTCTCGGTGGCGGTTAAAAAACTTGAAGAAGAGCTCGACGTCAAGCTGTTTGAGCGCAGTGCCAATGAGGTCACGGTGACGCACCTGGGCGAAGAAATTGTGCGCCAGGCGCAAAGCGTGCTGGAGCAGGCCGCTGCCATCAAGGAGATTGCCAAGCGTGGCAAAGACCCGCTAGCCGGGCCGCTGGCGCTGGGCATCATCTACACCATTGGCCCGTATCTGTTGCCTGATCTGGTGCGCCAGATGATTGCCCGCACACCGCAAATGCCCTTGATCCTGCAGGAAAACTTCACTGTCAAGCTACTCGAGTTGCTGCGCACCGGCGAGATTGATTGCGTCATTCTGGCGGAACCTTTCCCGGATGCTGGTCTGGCGATTGCGCCTCTGTATGACGAGCCATTTTTGGCGGTAGTACCGACTCATCACCGTCTGGCCAGCCGCGACAGCGTCACCAGTGAGGAGCTCAAGCAGGAAACCATGCTGCTGCTGGGCAGCGGCCACTGTTTCCGTGACCATGTGCTTCAAGTTTGCCCCGAGTTTGCGCGCTTCTCCAGCAACGCCGAGGGCATTCGCAAAAGTTTCGAGGGCTCGTCGCTGGAGACGATCAAGCACATGGTAGCGGCCGGTATGGGCGTCACGCTGGTGCCACGCTTGAGCGTACCCAAAGAGGCGTTGGCCCCCAAACCGAAGCGCAGACGCGATGAAGACCCGTATCTGAAGTATTTGCCGTTTGAAGGCGACCCCCCGACGCGTCGCGTGGTGCTGGCATGGCGGCGCAGCTTTACGCGCTATGAGGCGATTGCCGCCCTGCGCAACGCCATCTACGCTTGTGAGTTGCCGGGCGTGATCCGTTTGTCCTGATTATTTTTTATGCCAGATAGTCGTGTAGCGGCCGTATTAATTGCGTAAGTCATGTTGTAGTGTGGGAAAGGCACTTGCGGAGCCACCTCCAATCCCTGACTTGGTACCAATCGAGCCAATCCTCGACGGTTTGCTGCTTGGCACCCATGGTCAATGGCCGGTTTCGTCAATGTGACGAAGCCGGACGTGGTGAAGCTGGACGCTCAACGGTTACCCGGCGTGGTTCAAAACAGGTCTGCACGTGAAGTCGATGATGAGTGGGTAAGGATGGATACTTGCGCCCTCCTTATTTGAGTCGTCGTGTCCACATGAATCCAACCGCTTACCCCGCAGCCAGGCTGCCAATGGGGTGAAAGAAGAGATTTGGGAGCTAAAACTGCCGTGAGCCTCCTGGCGGGAGAAAAGTGTGCCGACCGCCTCAGCCCCCGGTTTGCACCACGCTCCGAGACAAGTCTGACTAAACGTCAATTGGGAAACGGAAGCGTTTGATAAAAATCATGCAACCTGAAAATTTGTGAGATAGATTAATAGATGGGAGTTTCTCGGACAAGCTGAAATACTGTTCAACTCCCACACTAACCTCACGGAGATCCTCATGTCCAAAGTCCTCGTTCTCTATTACTCGTCCTATGGTCACATTGAAACCATGGCCGGAGCCATTGCTGAAGGCGCGCGTTCCACCGGCGCGACGGTGGATCTCAAGCGAGTTCCTGAAACCGCGCCATTGGAGGTGGCCAAGGCGGCCCACTTCAAAGTCGATCAGGCTGCACCCATCGCGACCATCGACGAACTTGCCAGCTACGAAGCCATTATTGTGGGTACGCCGACCCGCTTCGGACGCATGCCAGCGCAAATGGCCAGCTTCCTGGACCAGCCGGCGGTCTGTGGGCTCGCGGTGCCTTGAACGGCAAAGTAGGTGGCGCCTTCACGTCCACAGCGACGCAGCATGGTGGTCAGGAAGTCACGCTGTTTTCGGTCATTACCAACCTGATGCACTTTGGCATGATCATCGTGGGCCTTCCCTATAGCCACCAAGGCCAGATGACCCTGGACGAGATCGTTGGCGGCAGTCCCTACGGCGCCACCACTATCGCGGGCGGTCAGGGCCAACGCCAACCCAGCGCGATTGAACTCGAAGGCGCGCGCCACCAGGGAAAACTTATTGCCGAAACTGCGAATAAATTGTTCGGCAAGTAGCTCGTTCGCCAGAAGCATTCGCGCCTGACATCCGATCTTCGGCTGACGCTGCGCAGCCGCCCGCTACCAAGGAAAATTGCCCCCGCCGTCGAACGACGGCTTCGGCCAGTTTCGGGCATCGCCGTCTATCTCATCTTCGATGGCAGCTTGATCGTCTCACCGGCCATCATGAAAATGCCTCGCCCCCGGTGGTGAAGTGTGCGCGGGTCCTTGCAGGCCGGGTCGATCCAGGCTTTGAGCACCTCCAGCACAAAGAAGTCATAGCGGTTTACCAGACGCGTATCGATCACTCTGCATTCCAGGTTGGCGTAGCATTCGTCGATCAGCGGCGCATCAACCAACGCAGCCGGCGCTGGCGTCAGGCCGAAAGCGTTGAATTTGTCCACGCGCCGACCGGATGTATTACCGCATCCCACCACCTGCGCCTCCAATTCCACCGTCGGAATGTTGATAACGCATTGTCGTGTCGCCCTTAAAGCATGAAAGCTGAAGTCGTGGCCGCTGACGACGCAACCCACAAGCGGCGGCTCAAACTCCATCATGGTGTGCCACGACATCGTCATCACGTTGGCCCGGCTTTTGTGCGCCGTGGTGAGCAGTACAACCGGTCCCGGTTCGAGAAGACCGTAGACCTTGGACAGTGGGTAAGAGCGTTTGGCCATTTCGAAACCTCCGTTAACCGCGCCGCAGCGCATTTGAGTTTGCAGCCTCGAGCAACCGACAGTTTATGTCCCGGACATTGCCGGTTTGCAGAACGTCGCCCTCAGCGCGGTGTCCGCGTTATGTTGCGAAAGCAGAAGGCGTCAAAACGCTTCCATTCGACACGTCCGGCTGCATCTTCTCGCGTCAATCCGCTGTCCGTCTCAATGCCGATGCAACAACTTCCAAGCACCACTACATTCTCTTCAACAGACCCTATTGGAATGACCTTTACGGAGAATCCTCAAACCAAGCTCGATTCGACTGTCTACAGCTATGCTAACTTGGCAATTGAGCGCACTTTAGCAGCGGTCACTTCATCGGACCCGCCCCTAAAGCTGATTGACGTGAATTTCAGGTGGTGCATGAACTCGCGCAGGATCAAGAGCGTTGCGGCAAACGCTGGGTCGGTTGGAATCCCTGCGCTTGAAACCGGCTTTCCAAGCGAGAGCGTTGCCAGCAGATCAAACAGGCGCTCCACCGCTTCGAGAGAAAAAATCAGCTTCGGGTGACCAGGGACTCCTGCCAGCACCGCCATTTCATGAATGGCCGTATCCGCTGTAAAAAGCGTTGAGTCGCCCGCTGTCATTGATCGCGCGCGGGTCACCTCATCCTCAACCAGCATGATGGCGGTCTCTATCTCACCCGATGTCGGCGGCGTGTGCTTAAAGAAATCAGCCGCCGTCCTTCTTGAGCCCATAGAAAGCACCAGCACTGCATCCGGTTTTGCACCGACCCCGGTGGCCACACCAGTTTGATCCTCACCGATATGAAGCACGGTGATTGGCGTGTCTTCAGATGAGCCCAGTCGTATGACGCCATAGCGCCGACGGATTTCATTTTCCATATCACTGCACTTTCATAAGACGGTGGAGCCAGTCCAGAAAATCCGCTCGCATCGCCGCGATGATCCCATGATCGATGAGGTAAAGCCGAGTCAGGTGCGTCAACGTCCAGACCAAAACAAGCACCACGCCTCTGACAGCCAGATAATTAAACAAACTCATCATCTCTGGGAAGTCCTGCTGTCAGGCATTGATTGGGTGGGGATGAGAGAATAACTGCTCACAACGATTTGGGATGGATGCTGCCGTGCCGAAGCTAAAAGCGCCGCCCCTCGATAAACACGACTTTGAAGTACTGTCCGATTTTCGTTACCAGATACGGAAGTTCGTGCGCTTTAGCGAGGAAGTGACACACCAACACGGTGTGACGCCTCTACAGTATTTGCTGTTACTCCATGTTAAAGGTTACCCCGATCGCGATTGGGCAACCGTTGGGGAACTCGCCGAGCGCTTACAGGCGCATCAGCATGGTGTTGTCGCGCTGATTTCGCGCTGCGAGAAGCTGGGTTTTGTCGAACGTCGTCGCTCCTCCGAAGATCGGCGGCGAATTGAAATCCATTTGCTGAAGAACGGTGAAAAAGTGCTCAATAAACTCGCGCGTTTGCACCGGGCTGAGTTGCTATCCTTGCGTGGTCGTTTCGTTGTACCCGATGTGAGGGCTTTTGACCATGGATAGAGCATGGTTGATCTGCGGCGAATGGCGCCATTGCTTCACCCATCAGGGTTGGCTTTCGCCGGATTCATCGCGTCGATGGCGATCAGCCAATGCGCGTAGGCACCGCCGGCCCGCATCCCGGCGGCAACCCAAATCGCCTCCATGATTTCCTGTTCGGTCACGCCCTTGTCCATGGCGAGTTCGGTTTGTTCGGCCAGATACTGGGCCACAACGCCGACCGCCGCCGAGATGCGGGCCGATCTCACCCACCGTCCAGTTGCGCAAGGCGCTGATGATCTCTTCGTCGTTTAACGGCCGCCCCTTGACCTGCTGGCATGCGAGACTGGCCGTGACATCCTCGCTGCCCGGGACACCGGCGGCGCGGCGCACTTGCAGTAGCTCCGTGACGTAACCGGCGAACTCATGGGCGATCTCCGCCATGGCTTGCCGATCCTGGGCAAAGGTGGCAGCGTGGTTTTTTTGCGCCCACAAGCGCAGCGGCTCGTGCATGCTGGCGGGCCAACCGAGAAAAGCGCATTGCACCCGAACCGCAAATGGATGGCGCTAATTCCGCTCTCGGAATTAGCGCCATAACTCCGGGGACAGGATTATTCCGAGCGCGGCGTCAAACGACGTCGCACTGTCGGACGTGACTGGCTTGGCAGGTAGCAACCGATGCTCGGAATTATCAGAGGCCCTTCAGGAAATCCATAACGCGGTCGCTGGGTCGGTAGCGAGGTATCGAGACGTTCTTGGCAGTCGTAGTGGCGAGCGCACGCTCCTTGAGTTGCATGTCTGCGTGTAGATAGATGGATGTGGTCTGCGGTGATTCGTGCCCGAGCCAAAGTGCGATCACAGTTTGGTCGGCACCGTGGTGAAGCAGGTCCATTGCCAGGGTGTGGCGAAGTACGTGTGGGGTCACGCGCTTGCGTGTCAGTGATGGACATTGCCGACGTGCGGCGGGGAGATGCTTGTCCAGCATGTATTGCAGAGCATCGTGACTCAACGCAGTTCCGCGCGTGGTTGGAAAGACCGGCTCGTCAGGCTGGCCATGACGTTCACGCAACCAACTGCGCAGCACGAGAACAGTGTCTTTGCGCAGCGGCGTGCAACGACTCTTTCGGCCTTTGCCCTGGCATCGTACGTGGGCACCGGAGCCGAGCACGATGTCCTCACAGCGAAGGCTGGTGAGCTCCGCGGCGCGCAGCCCGGTCTGGACAGCCAGCATCAGAAGAGCCCGATCACGGCGCCCTGACCAAGTCGTGAGGTCGGGCGCGGCGAGCAAAGCATCGACTTCGACGGACGTTAGAAATGCGATTGGACAGCGTATATATCGTTTGCTTGGCATGGCCAACACGCGCTGCGCAACGGCGCTGTGCTCGGGTGCGTGCAGTGCAACATAGCGGAAGAAGGAGTGGATAGCGGCGAGGCGCACGTTACGACTGCGGGCGCTGTTCTTTCGTTCGCGCTCGAGATGTTCGAGGAACGCCCCCAGCAGCGGTGTGTCGAGTTCCGGCACCGTCAGATTCGATGGTGCCTTGCCCAAGCGCTTCTGCGCATACTGAAGGAGCAAGCGAAACGTGTCACGGTAGCTAGAGACGGTATGGGGACTCGCCTGGCGTTGCTGCATGAGCCGATCCATGAAGAACGCTTGTAACAGCGCGGGAAGCGTACTGATGGTGTTCATGGCCGCTGTCCTTGCTTTGAGTGCTCCACGCGTCGTAGCGCGTAGTGCAGCAGCTTCGGTGTCGCGGTCAAATACCAGTACGTGTCCGTGATATGTGCGTGCCCGAGGTAGGTCGACAGCTCCGGTAGGTGACGCTCGACATCGACGCCGCGTTGATACCACTTGAGGAGCGTTTGAATGGCCAGTCGATGGCGTAGATCGTGCAGGCGAGGTCCTCGGGAATCGCCGGTGCCGCGCAAGCCGATCTCATGCGACAGCTTGACAAAGGTCCACCGCACGCACCACTCCGTCAGGCGGGTACCGCGGTCCGAGACAAAGAAGCTCGGCGTGTCGAGGTCGTGGCAACATCGATCCCGATGTTCGGCGTAGCGTTGCAATGCGCGTTGCGTGGAGGGGTGCAGCGGCACATAACGCGACTTGCCGAACTTCGTGTCGCGAATCGTCAGCACGCCATTGACGAGATCAACGTCATCACGGTCGAGTCGCAATGGTTCGTTGGCCCGTAGACCGGTGGCCACATATAGGCCCAAGAGCGTGGCGAACGTGTGAGGCCGCAAACCGGTGGCAGACGGAAGGCGCCCGGCGGCCTCGAGCAGGCGTGTGATCTCCTCGTCACGATAGAGGTAAGGGTCGGGACGGTGGTACCGGTGGGGCAGCAAGTCCGTCGGCGGCACAGTGGTACGCGGATCGTTCGCGCTGCAATACAGCGCGAAGCGACGCACCATCCCAAGGCGGTTTGCCCACTGGGCTGGCTGCGCGGCCGCCGGCTGCCTCGCCCATTGCGATGCGAGCTCGGCTGTGATGTACGCAGCCCCCTGGTGATCGGCGAAGTCGACAAAGCGTTGCAGCAAGCGCCCGGGTACGCGTAGCTTGAACCCGAGGGCGCGATGGATTGCAAGATACTCATCGAGTGCGACTTGTAACTTGCTCATGACGCACCTCTCGGCCACGGCAGTGCAATGCCACGAAGGGCCGCGATGTCCACCTTGGCGTAGATCTGTGTGGTCGTCGGCTGTCGGTGACGCAGAAGTTGGCCAATCTCACCCAGGGAGGCGCCGCGGCGAAGCAGATCGGTGGCAAGGGAGTGCCGCAACAGGTGAGCTCCTTTGAACTCGGGGTCCAATCCGGCGCGCCGCAGCGCGCGCCGAACGATGCAACAGATGGCTACTGGGCCGGCAAGACCCTGCTGAGGTGCCTTCATCCGGATGAATACGCGACGCGTCGCACACGCAGGTCGTACGTCACAAAGATAGCAAGCCAATGCTGCGCCAACGTCTGCGGGCAGCGGCAAACGCTCCAGCCGCTGGCCCTTGCCCCGCACGACAATCTCGCCGCGCTCCCAGTCCAGATCCTCCAAGGTCATGGCCACGACCTCGCCGCCACGCAACCCAAGCCGGGCCAGAAACAGCAAGATCGCGTAGTCGCGCTTGCCCGTCGGTGAGCTGCGATCGCAACACGTGAGCAATCGCTCAACCTGCTCGGGAGGCAGCGACTTGGGCAGATGCGAGAGTCTCCAGCTCGCCACCCCAGGTAGTGTGCGGGCCAGGTCGGTCTGAATAGCGCCACGCTGCAGCAAAAAGCGCAGAAACGAGCGTAGCGCAGTAATGGTCCGCTTGCCGTGGCTGCGACTCACACGCTGGATCTCGCGAAGAATGAAGCCGTGCAGGTCCTGCGGTCGCAACTGCACGAGGCGCAGCGCCTTGCGCCCGAACCGCTCATCAAGGAAGCATCGAACGATGGGCAAGTAGGAGACTACTGTTGACCGTGATAGGCCTCGCTCGGTGTGGAGGAACTCCTCGAACTCGCGCGTGAGGCCGGCCGCCGGAGCCCGATCGATCCTCCGTGCGGCCACCGCGATGGCGTCACGGTCGCGCAGATACTCGATAAGCTGCTGACCAGTGGCCGGATCACCGCGTCGCACCTTACCTCGGCGGCGACGGCTCGCCTGGAACTGTCTCAGCCGACCCTCATCAAGCGCTGCCAGAGGTAGCCGGCGCCGCTCGAGCCAGCGGCTGAGATCGGCCAGCACGTCACACTTTGAACGAACCGTGTTCTGCGCGTACCCCTTACGCGAAAGTTGCGCTGCAAAGCGCTCGATGTGGGAGGCCAGCGGCCCAGTGCAAGACTGTCCATCTTGTGCGCTTGCCGCACTTTGGCGAGTGAGCGTCATCGTCCGTCTCCTTGAAGATCCGGGGAAATTCCCGGTTGGAGAGGACAGCAGAATAATGCCGAGAAATCAAGAGCCGCTTCTGCTGCAAGTCGAGCAACGACACCATGTGTGAAAAACTACCGACGCCGCGCTCGGAATAATCCTGTCCCCGGAGTTATGGGCATAATTCCGCTCTCGGAATTAGCGCCATTCATTTGCCACCCATTTGCTTCAGGCTGGCACCGACATCCGCACGGTGCAGGAGTTGCTGGGTCACTCGGATGTCAGCACCACGATGATTTACACCCATGTGCTCAAGGTGGCGGCGGGTGGCACTACCAGTCCATTGGATGCACTCAATGGACTCGCTGTGCAGTGAACCGCTTCGGGCATGACTGCCCGCCGCTACGAATGGCGCCTGGCTTGAGGGAAATTGGCCTGCCATTTAGCTGACGTTTGCCAATGACTCTTTTCGCTGCATACCTGACGTAGGCACTCACGTGTCAACCTGCATTCCGTTTTCAGATTCGAGTTCCACCAACGCCGGCCAGCAGGGGATGGGTTGGGGTGGCGGCCGATTTCTGGGCCTTTGACAGTATGAGGCCGTCGCCCCAACCCATCTCCTGCCATCCACAAACGCTACAATTAATATAGCTTCTTACGCAAGCAGGACGGTGGCTACAGCCCTAAAACATCATGAAGCCAGGGCTTCCAGCAGTTCCGTCTCAATTTCAATTTGCGCCTTGTTTTGTTGCAACTCCGGCCCGTCGATTAGGAAGGTGTCGTCCACGCGTTCACCCAGCGTGTTGATTTTGGCCAATTGAAGATTGATTTTGTGTTTGGCCAGCACGCACGCCACGCTGTACAGCAGCCCCACCCGGTCACTGGCGGAAATGTTGAGCAGCCAGCGCTGGCCCTTCTCATCGGGTTGCAGGCTCACGCGTGGCGCGATCGGGAAACTCTTGACCCGCCGCGAGACCCTGCCGCGCCCCGGCGGCGGTAACGGCCCGGTCTGCAAAATCGCACGGCCGAGCTCGCTTTCCACCATGTTGGTGAGCTCCTGATAGTGATCGGGCATGGCTTGGGCGATGACCTGGAAGCTATCAAGCGCATAGGCGTTGTGAGTGGTGTGCACGCGCGCGTCCAGAATGCTGAAGCCGCGCTGATCAAAATAGCCACAGATGCGGGCAAACAAGTCTGGCTGGTCGGGCGTATAGACCAGCACCTGCAAGCCTTCGCCCAGGGGTGACAGGCGCGAGCGCACGATCGATTTGCCTGAGTTCACGTAGCGTGAGAGCTGGCGCGTGTGCCAGGCAATGTCGGCGGCGTCGTGGCGCATGAAGTAACCCACGTCCAGCGTCTCCCAGAGGGCTTTATGGGCCTCAAAGGGCAGGGCGTGCAGGGCCAGTTGAATCAGCGCTTCGCGCTTGCGCGCCTCCACCTCGGCGTGCAGATCCGGCGCGTGGCCGCCCAGCACGCGCAAGGTCAAGCGGTACAGGTCTTCGAGCAGCTTGCCTTTCCAGGCATTCCAGACTTTGGGTGAGGTGCCACGAATATCAGCCACCGTGAAAAGATACAAGGCGGTAAGACTTCGCTCACTGCCCACGCGCTTGGCAAACGCGGCGATGACGTCGGCGTCGCTCAAATCGGATTTTTGTGCCACACGGCTCATGGTCAGATGCTCTTGCACCACAAACTCGATCATGCGGCTGTCCGCGCGATCGATGTCATGCTGCTTGCAAAAACGCCGCACCTCGATCACGCCCAGTGCCGAGTGATCGCCGCCGCGCCCTTTGGCGATGTCGTGAAACAAGGCTGCGATGTACAAAATCCAGGGCTTGTCCCAGCCGGCTGCCAGTTGCGAGCAAAACGGGTACTCATGGGCGTGTTCCACAATGAAGAAACGTCGCACATTGCGCAGCACCATCAGGATGTGCTGATCCACCGTGTAGACGTGAAACAGATCGTGCTGCATCTGGCCGACGATTCTTCGAAACACCCACAGGTAGCGCCCCAGCACCGAGGTTTGATTCATCAGGCGCATGGCGTGGGTGATGCCCTGGTGTTGCATTAATATTTGCTTGAAAGTCTGGCGGTTGATCGGGTCGCTGCGAAACGCTGCATCCATCAAATCACGCGCGTTGTAGAGCGCGCGCAAGGTGCGTGCCGACAAACCGTTAAGTCCGGGCGTGGTCTGGTAAATCAGGAAGGTTTCCAGAATGGCGTGTGGCTCGCGCTGATACAGATCGTCGCTGACTACTTCCACCATGCCCGCTTTTTCACTGAAGCGGGCATTGATCGGTCGCGGCTGGTAGGCGCTTGGGTTGAGCCGCTCCTCGATGTTGAGTAGCAAAATCTGGTTGAGCTGGGTCACCGCCTTGGCGGCCCAGTAATAGCGTTTCATGAGCCGCTCGCTCGGGCGCACAAAGGCCTGCTTGTCGCTGCTCAGCGCCGGCGCCTTGAAGCCAAATGATTGGGCAATGGCGTCTTGCATGTCAAACACCAGCCGGTCTTCGCGGCGCTGGGCGATCAAATGCAGCCGCGCACGAATCAGGCGCAACAGCGCTTCATTGTTTTTGAGCTGCTTGACTTCAAACGCGGTCGCCAGCCCGTTGCGCGCCAATTCGTTCCAGTTATTGCCATAGCCGGCCGCTTTGGCGACCCACAAAATGACCTGCAAATCACGCAGGCCGCCGGGCGATTCCTTGCAGTTGGGTTCCAGCGAGTAGGGCGTGTTCTCGAACTTGTTATGGCGCTGGCGCAACTCCAGCGTCTTGGCGACAAAAAAGGCCTGCGGGTCGAGTTTTGAAAAAAATTGTTTTTCGAAGCTGGCGAACAATTCTGTGCTGCCGGTGATCAGGCGGGCTTCGAGCAGCGAAGTCTGTATCGTGACATCCCGGGCGGCCTCGGTCAGACACTCGGCTACCGAGCGAACGCTGGAGCCGATCTCCAGTCCGGCATCCCAGCAACTCCCAATGAAGCCTTCAATCCGGGCTTTGAGTGGGGCGTCCAGGTCAGGCGAGTGTTCGTCGGGCAACAATACCAGCACATCGACGTCGGAGTAGGGAAACAATTCACCGCGCCCAAAGCCGCCCACTGCCAACAAGGCAAATGGGCTATCAAAACCGGCTTGTCGCCACAGTTTTTGCAGCGTTGCATCGGCCAGCTTTGAGAGTTTGCCCAACGTGCTGCTGACGCCCCGGCTGGCGGTGCCGCTGACCGCCAGCGACTCGAACAAGGCCGCTTTTTGGGCCCGGTAACGACTGCGCAGCGCTTGAAGGTCGGGCATGGCTTGCGGGCATGGATCGCGGGTCAAGCCCGCGATGACAATTCTGACATCACGGGGACGAAGGCCGGAATAGCCGGGCTGTTGGCTGAGAGTGTCAGCACCTCGTAACCGGTTGGCGTGACCAGCACCGTGTGCTCCCACTGGGCCGACAGCGAATGGTCTTTGGTGACGATGGTCCAACCGTCGCCCAGCTCCTTGATGTCCTTGCGTCCGACGTTGAGCATCGGCTCGACCGTAATCGTCATGCCGGCTTTGAGCTGTTCCAGCGTGCCGGGTTTACCGTAGTGCAAGACCTGCGGCTCTTCATGAAACGCGCGACCAATGCCGTGGCCACAATACTCACGCACCACACTCAGGCCCTGGCTTTCGGCAAAGGTCTGGATCGCGTGGCCAATGTCGCCCAGATAGGCACCGTCCTTAACCATTAGGATACCGTGCCACATCGCTTCATAGGTCAGCCTGCATAGCCGTTTGGCTGCCACCGAGACCTCGCCGACCATGAACATGCGGCTCGAATCCCCATGCCAGCCGTCCTTGATGACGGTCACGTCAATGTTGACGATGTCGCCTTTTTTGATCGGCTTGTCGTTGGGGATGCCGTGGCAAACCTGATGATTGATCGAGGTGCAGATCGACTTGGGGTAGGCGTTGTGGCCCGAGGGCGCATAGTTCAGAGGGGCTGAAATGGCACCTTGAACCCGCGTCGTGTAGTCTTCGGCGAGTTTGTCCAGCTGGTTGGTGGTGACGCCTGGTTTGACCAAGGGAGTAAGGTAGTCCAGCAGTTCACCGGCTAGTCGGCCTGCCACATGCATGCCTGCAATGCCCTCGGCGTCTTTATAAGTGATTGTCATGGAGTAATTATCCCATTGGCACAGGTTCGACGTGATCGCCCGCATTGATGGGCGGCTAAAATTCGGGGTCTTCAGCGGCAGGCCGAATTGGTGCTTGCGCCGTGAGTCAACCCTCAACCCAGTCAGCACCCCACCAGGCCATCAAAGTGACCCTGCATATCAGCCAATTCGAGGGCGGCAGCGCTCTCAGCCCGTTCCGTATCCAGCAGCTTTTGCCGAGCCTGCAAGCCGTTCACGAGAAGATCAACGGGGTGGCCGCGCGCTTTGTGCACCTGGTGACGTCGGACGTTGAGCCGTCGCAAGCACTCAAAGACCAGCTGACGGCTTTGCTGACCTATGGCGACCCCTATGCGGGTTCAACTGATGGCCCCCTGATTGTGGTGACGCCGCGTTTTGGCACGGTGTCGCCGTGGGCCTCCAAGGCGACCGATATTGCTCACAATTGTGGCCTGGCAGTGCGGCGTGTCGAG
>JADGRK010000286.1 GCA_017880985.1 Rhodoferax sp.
GAAGAGGACTTGGGTGACGTCGCCAGCTACCCCGGTCGCGCGGCTTTTTATAACTTGCGTTAAGCGGATGTGCGCCGTGTCGGAAGCCTGACAATGAGCCCTCGCGTTGTCCCGGCCGCCCTGCTCGCACTGCTCGTGATTCTTCACGCGCAGTTGTGGTTTGGCCGTGGCAGCGTGCCAGCAGTCACCCACTTGACCGAGCAACTCACGGCACAGAACCAGCAGAACCGGCAGGCGCAACTCGCCAACGACCAACTGGCGGCCGAAGTTCGGGACCTGGCAGAAGGGCTGGAGATGGTGGAGGAAAAGGCGCGACTGGAACTCGGCATGGTCAAACCGAACGAGATTTACGTACAAATCGCAGCGGCACCGAAGGCAAGCACCCCAGCTTCAAATTAGGGGCATTCCCCTTTCACCGACCCCGGCTGTGGGTTCGCGCCGGCGCATACTGCACTGCTTCATTCAACCTTGCTTCAAGCAAGACAACAGGACACTTCCCCATGACTATTTGCCCGATCGCCCTTGCAGTTGGTTGCCAAAAATGCCCGGTCTTCAAGATCTGCCCCGTCAAATCCGTGATTGGTGACGTGCCCAAGGTCGCGGAAGTCAAACCTGTGGCCAAGCGCGGGCCTGCGCGCAAGAAAACCAAAAAATAGATTGGCGTTGCTGCTGCCCGGGGCCGCGACGCGCTCCGCAAGCGGGATAATCGCGGCCCATGAATCCTCTGCTTTCACTCCTGCAGCCCTACCCGTTTGAGCGGCTGCGTCAGCTCTTCGCCACAGTCACACCCAACCCGGCCCTGCGCCCCATCAGCCTGGGTTTGGGCGAGCCCAAACACCCCACGCCGGCGTTTATCCAGCAGGCCATGATTGAGGCGATTGGGCGCAGTCCCAGCGGCCTCTCGACCTACCCGGCAACGGCTGGAGAGAACGCGTTGCGCGCGGCATTTGCTGGCTGGCTCAAACGCCGCTACGGCATCGACGCCGATCCAGCCACCCAGATGCTACCGGTGAATGGCTCGCGTGAAGCACTGTTTTCACTCACTCAGGCGGTCGTCAACCCGAGCACAGCGCACACCACAAGCCAGCAAAAGCCATACGTCGTTTGCCCCAATCCGTTTTATCAAATCTACGAAGGCGCCGCGCTGTTGGCCGGTGCCCAGCCCTATTACGTTGCCTGCGACCCGGCTCGCAACTTTGCACCCGACTGGGGCAGCGTGCCGACCGACGTGTGGGCGCAGACACAATTATTGATTGTCTGCTCGCCGGGCAACCCCACCGGCGCCGTGATGTCACTCGGTGAGTGGGAAAATCTGTTTGATTTGAGTGATCGACACGGCTTTGTGATCGCATCCGACGAGTGTTACAGCGAGATCTATTTCTCCGATGAGGGTCAGGGCGGAGCACCGCTGGGTGGCATGGAAGCGGCCGCCAAACTGGGCCGCCTTGACTTCAAAAACCTGATCTCACTGACCAGCCTGTCCAAACGCAGCAATGTACCCGGCATGCGCAGCGGTTTCGTGGCCGGTGACGCCGCCCTCATCAAGCGGTTCTTGCTGTATCGCACTTACCACGGCTGCGCCATGAGTCCGGTGGTGCAGGCAGCCAGCACGGCCGCCTGGGGCGACGAACAACATGTGATCGAGAATCGCGCGCTATATCGATGCAAATTTGCCCAAGTCACGCCACTGCTGGCTGAGGTGCTGGAAGTGGCACTGCCCGACGCAGGATTTTATTTGTGGGCCAAGGTCAAGGGCAATGACACCGACTTTGCCCGTGATTTGTACGCTCTTTACAATGTGGCGGTGTTGCCGGGTTCGTATTTGGCCCGCGATACCCGGGGTTACAACCCGGGCAGCGGGCGCATCCGCATGGCACTGGTGGCTGAAAGCACCGAGTGTCTGGAAGCGGCTCAGCGCATTACCCTGTTTGTTAAGTCCAGAACCTGAACCTTCAACTGATAAAAGCCATCGTCATGACCCAACAACTGCAAAATATCCTGGATGCTGCGTGGGAAGACCGCGCCAGTATCTCGACCCAGTCCGCACCCAATGAAGTTATCGACGCAGTCGAGCACGTGATCAGTGAGCTCAACTCGGGTCATCTGCGTGTCGCCACGCGCCAGAGCGTCGGTCAGTGGACCACGCATCAGTGGATCAAAAAGGCTGTGCTGCTGAGTTTTCGCCTGACCGACAACGCCATCATGCGTGCTGGCGACCTGGCCTTTTATGACAAGGTGCCGACCAAGTTTGCCCACATGGATGAGGCCGGCATGAAGGCCACCGGTGTGCGCGTGGTACCACCCGCCGTCGCGCGGCGCGGCAGCTTTATCGGCAAAGGCGTGATTCTGATGCCGTCCTATGTCAACATCGGCGCCTATGTCGATGAGGGCACGATGGTCGATACCTGGGCCACTGTGGGCTCCTGCGCGCAAATTGGCAAACATGTGCACTTGAGCGGCGGTGTCGGCATCGGCGGCGTATTGGAGCCGATGCAGGCCGGCCCCACGATCATTGAGGACAACTGTTTCATAGGGGCCCGTTCCGAGGTCGTTGAGGGCGTGATTGTGGAGGAAAACTCGGTCATTTCGATGGGCGTTTACCTCGGTCAAAGCACGCCAATTTATGATCGCGCGTCAGACTCCGTGAGTTATGGCCGCATTCCGGCGGGCTCAGTGGTCATCAGCGGCAGCCTGCCAAAAAACGAGGGCAAATACAGCCTCTATGCCGCCATCATCGTGAAACGGGTTGACGCGCAAACGCGTGCCAAAACCAGCTTGAACGACTTGCTGCGCGACTGACACCTTTCTTTCGAATTGAAGTTCTCAAACTGGGCTCAAACATGGCAACCAACGGCACCAACGGCAGCACCAGCAGCACCGGCAGCATGGGCACGATGGAGCGGATTCTTCGGCTGATGGCAGAAAAAAAGGCTTCTGACGTCTATCTGTCGGCCCAGTCGCCGGCTTTGATTCGCATCAACGGGCAATGTGTGCCCATCAACAGTCAGGTGCTGCCGCCCGATGCGCCGCGCAATCTGCTGGCCGAAATACTGCCGCCGGATCGTATCGAAGAGCTCGAAGAGTTAAACGAGCTCAATATGGGCTGGCCGCTGGCCGGTGTCGGGCGCTTTCGTATCAGTGCGATGCGCCAGCGCGGCTCCATCGCGGTCGTCATCCGCTTTATCTCGATGGACATTCCGGCCCTCGCCACACTGTCGGTGCCGCTGATTCTGGGTGAACTGGTGATGCAGATGCGCGGGCTCTTGCTGATGGTAGGCTCCACCGGCGCGGGCAAAAGCACCACGCTGGCATCGATGCTCGATTGCCGTAACGAAAAAGCATCCGGCCACATCCTGACGATTGAAGACCCGATCGAATACCTGTTCAAAAACAAGCGTTCAGTGGTCAACCAGCGCGAGGTGGGCGCTGACACGCAGTCGACCCAGGTGGCACTCAGGAATGCATTGCGCCAGGCGCCTGATGTGATCCAGATTGGCGAAATCCGTGATCGCGAAACCATGTCGGCGGCGATTGCCTACGCGCAGACTGGGCATTTGTGCCTGGCCACCCTGCACGCCAACAACAGCTATCAGGCGCTCAACCGGATTCTGAGTTTTTACCCGGTTGAAGTCCGCCAGACCCTGCTCGGTGACCTGGGTGCATCGTTGAAAGCGATTGTGTCGCAGCGACTCTTGCGTACCACCGCCGGCGGGCGCATACCGGCGGTCGAAATCATGCTCAATACCAACCTGGTGGCCGAGAAGATTGAAGTGGGTGACTTTGCCGGCGTCAAGGATGCGATGGAAAAATCCATGGCCGACGGCGGCCAGACTTTCGAACAGGACATCGCGCGCCTGATCGTGGACGGGACCATCGATCGCAAAGAGGGGCTGATCAATTCCGACTCGCCGACCAATTTGCTGTGGCGTCTGCAAAACGACTTTAACGCCCATGCCAACCCACCGGCAGCGGTCGAGGACCCGGATGATCAACCCACTTTCACCGAAATTTCACTTGATGTCAGACACTGATTCCAAGACACCGATGTCAAGCACGCTGCA
>JADGRK010000287.1 GCA_017880985.1 Rhodoferax sp.
CACCTCTGTCACGCCCAAGCAATAGCAAACAGCGCTATTCGCCGCAGACCCTCGTCCCTGGCAGAGGATATGTCGTGACCGCGCGAAAGCAACGATATCGTTCACAGTTAAAAAATACATTTCATAGTGCAGTTCACAAATCAGCGTGAGTTCGTGCTCAATTTGATGTTGTACCTTGGCGGTCATGCCACCGGGCCAACGGCGGCCGGCACCTTCATAAGTAACTCTTCGCAGATATGACTCAGGGGTTTCGCCAACAGGCACCACTTCTTGCGGGTACTGGTACTTCAGTTCATCGAGAGAGAAATCACATCTGTCAGCAACCTTGAGGGTCTCTGCCATCAACTCGTCCGGGAAAGTCTGTGCCAGGCGAAGGCGGGTACGCAAGTGCCGTTCGGCGTTCTGTTGCAGGTCCAGACCGCATTCCGTGAGGGGCTTGCAAATCCGGATGGCAGTCATCACGTCCTGCAGGGGCTTACGCGAGCGAACATGCATGTGCACGTCGCCGGCCGCCACCAGTGGAATGGCAGTTGCTTCGCTGACCTGCCTGAGCTTGTACAACCAAATTTCATCGTCCAGCGTGCGCAGCTGTTCAACGCCGAGCCAACACCGGCCGATGAAATGCTGCAATGTCCATTGGCCGATGGCCAGCAGCTGGTCTGGGGAACTGCCGCGCTCGGGCGACACGACCACCAAGCAATCAACCAATTCAGTGCCTTGCAGTTCGCTTTGCAGCAGGCGGTAAGTGCCCTTTTTCTCGGATGTCCGTCGCAGGCGGGTAATGAACTCGCACAAGTTGCCGTAGCCGTTCAGATTGCAGGCCAGGACGACCAAATTGAATGGCTTGTCACACTCCACCTGAAACTGAGAGCCAACGAGCAGTTTGAGTCCGACTGCCTTAGCCTCCACATGCGCGCGCACGATGCCGGCCATGGTGCATTCATCCGTCATGGCCAGCGCCGAGTAGCCCAGCGTCTTGGCCCGTGTCACCATCTCCTCGGGCTTACTGGCCCCCCTGAGGAAGGAAAAGTTGGAGAGGCACCGAAGCTCGGCGTAATGGGGCAATCTGGACATGGCGCTGGCTCACGCAAAAAGTCCATGCAAATACCAGGACGCGGTTTCGTCTTTTGGCAGCCGTTGCTGAAAAATCCAGAGTGCCCCCGCATGCTGGCTCAGCGCCACCCAGTAGTCTCGGGCAACATTCAGGCTGCGTTGACCACCCTCGGCATCCTTGACGCGATGCCACCAGCCGCCCTCGACTCGCTCCGGGCCGAGCAGCAACTGCAGGGGCCCTTGGTAGAGTGGGCGCTCATCCTTGACGTCCAGCTTCAGCGGCGTCTTGAGAATCCACGTTGGCTGCGGACCCGGCACCTGGCGCACTTTAGTAGCTGGCCTTTTGGCATTCACCGGTTGCCAATGGTTCATCCACTCCATGCGGGTGTCTTCGGTAAGCGCTGGCCGCAGAACACGTTTTTTACCCAGTCGGGCTTCAATGCGCTCCAGCACCAGGTCCACCGCTTCCCCGGTGGCCCTGGCATCTGGCAGCAGGGAGAGGCTGTCTTCAATGATGGGCGTGACTTCCGTGGCGCTCAGGACCAAGTCACCGGCTGGGGCCAACAATTGCACCTTCGCCAGGTTTTCACTGAGCAATCGGCAAAGGTGGTCCACGTTCTGGGTAGGCTGCGCGGTACGGACGGTAATTTCTCCGCCATCGCCCGCATCCCGGGAGCGCATTGCGTCATGGCACCAGTGCAGAGCGAATGCGGTAACGCCACAGTGTCGGGCTGAGAGCCACCCGCCCATTTGCACCAGCAGGCGGCGAGCACCAAACATCAGGCCAGGTGCGGTATCCACTCGACCGGGCAGTTCAAGCCCAGCGGTAAAGGTCTCAGGCAATGTCACCCAGGGATATCCTTCGGGACGCAGACCGTACGCCTGGTCCAACGCCAAAAGCAGTTGGCTGTCGAAGCGCCGACTAATACCGCCACGCGGTAACTTGCGTACATCGGCCAACGTTCTGCATCCCAGACGCGCCAGGGTGGCGCCATGCGCGTTGACCGCATCAATGCATTCGTATGGCAATGGGTCCAGTACTTTGGCCAATGGCCCAGCAAAGCCGTCACGGATGCCAACGCGCGCACAAGCAAGGGCCGCAAGACTCGTCGGTGCCCATGCGAACGCGCAGACGCCCAGCTCTGAGGCACCTTCCTCCACGAGCTGATGCATCTGGTCTTCACCTCCGAACAAGCGCAGGCACTGCTCAACCTCCAGCAATACTGTTTGGTCTTTCTGTGCAACGCGAGGGGTGAACTGAAGGGCCCAAACAGCAACGCCGGTGGGGTCAATGCGCAGCGAGCTGTCGGAGACGACGTTGGTTAACAGCGCTGCCCAATGCATGGACATTGGAGGCCTCCGTCTTTGCAATCAACTGACTTGGGCGCAGCAACCGCGGCGTAAACACGCTTGCAAGCGTTCCCGGTATGGATGGCAGCACGATGGTGCCGTCGAACAAAGCACCTTTGCGCTTCAGTATTTGGACGTGAAGTTCCCAGTCGGTGCCAAGGGTCGTCAAAACCCGCAACGGCGCGGGCGACGCATCAAGCTGGGCAGCTTCTGGGCGGAAAAGGAAAACTGGGCAATCACAGGATTGGGCATGCACTTGCAACCGACGCAGTTGCTCTGCGCGCGCCTGAGGCAGCCAGGCCAGGATGGCACCGCCACGTGGGTTTGCTTTCACAAGTTGCTCGGTGGTCCACAGCCGCTCGGCAGGCGTGTCGGCGGCAATCCAGACCAGGTTCTTCTCTGCGATGCCTAACTTCACCAAACCCGGGGCGTGAGGACGTTTTGGCGGGCCGACGAGCAGGATTTGGCCCCCACTGGCCACTAACCCAGCTACTGCGGGTGAAAGCAGGCGCCATTCGCATAGGGAGGGCTGCGGTTGCAGCAGCTCTGTCAGCGAATTGCATGGCCACCCGCCACCAGGCAATTGAGCGTTGAGGGCTTCGAATCCAGTCGGCACGACAGCCAGGCCAGCCTGACCGATATCTGTTCCCCGCCAAATGGCCTGCGAGACATTCCCGGGAAGTTGTGCAATGTCAAACGGTTGCGACGACTCAGCACCAGGGGGTGGTGCGGCGTTAACTATCCTTTGGAGCGCGGCGGACATTGGGTTCTGGCGAGTACTGTATAAAATTACAGTATAACCAAATCCGCCAAATGGTCAAAGGTTTATGCCGACAAAAATCTGATGGACCTCAGAACAAATCACCCGTTGAGTCGGCGGGCTTCGGTGCAGGCGGCTTCGCTCCCGCCCACCTTCAAAATTCTCTGAGATAAATGTGTCGCTAATGCCACCGCAGCGGCGTGCGCACGTATTTGTCCAGACACGATGCCGGCCAATCCTGCCAGTCGTCGTCCAACGCCAACCAATCGCGGGGCCTGCGCCGCTGGACGTCGGACCACACCTGCATGCCGCTGGGCGCCGCTGCAAATTCGTTTTCGGTTCTGAAGAAGCCTCGTAGCTTCATCCGATTTCTACGCCTTGGACATCCCCGTCGTCGTCAATCTCAAAAAGCGGTGCTCCGGCCAAGGGGTCAAACCAACTTTGCTTACTCTGCACCTCGCGCAAATTTACAGTCCGCACAAACCCGGGCTGCAGGCCTAAAGCGCTGGATGGGCCGCTGAAGTCGCTGAGGTCGCTGTATGCCGGGACCACAACGACTGCCGCGGGGTCAAGCTGTTGCAGCATTGCAATTAGTTCACCAGTTGTCATTTTTCTATCCTCCTGCACACCCAGGCTAGCAGCCGGAAATACCACGGCCGGCGTATCGAGTACTTAGCTCTGAAGCACCAATACTGCCAACATTCCTCCAGTTCTTGGCGCATAGTCCGATTCACTTTTTATGCTCCTTCGTTGATAGCAAGCTGCTAACAACGCGGCCCACTCTCGCCGGCGCGGGCCGCTGCGCATCCCGCACCGCCAGCACTGCCACCAAAAAGACCGAGAAATACACGAACGACAGCGTTGCCATGAGGCGCGACTGAAACACATCCAGCGAC
>JADGRK010000030.1 GCA_017880985.1 Rhodoferax sp.
AGTGGTGCAGGGCGCGCTCAAAGACTGGTTTGCCAAACCTGTGGTGGCTGAGCACCACCCTTTGCTGGCTTTTGTTGAAGCCTCGGCTAACGCCGTGCCCAGTGCACAATGGGCCGGCCCTTACTCTAAAGATCGGCTGCGTGAGCGGGTGTTGGCCAGTGGGGCAGCGCAGCGCGTGAGCGAGCCTGTGGCGGATTACCCAACAGTTCAGCGTAAACCATCTGCACGCCAAAAAGCAGTCAAAAGCGCCGCCAAAAGCCGTGCGACCAAAGCCACACTTCAATCCAAGACCCACCTTGCATGAGAGTTGCCCGCGACACCCTGATCGCTGACAGTGGTTTTTTGATTGCCTTGTTTGATGCGCGTGAGCCTGACCACGAGGCGGCCCGGGCTTATTTGCAGCGCCAGCCGCGGCCCTTGTTGACGGTCGAGGCGGTGGTGGTGGAGGTGACCTTTTTTCTGCTGGGTTCCCAGCGCCGCGCCTTTCTGAATGCAGTGGCGGCGGGTGCGCTGCCGCTCATGCCGATGGAGACAACACGCCAGCAGCGCATTGCAGAACTCTCGATCAAATATCACGATTTGGCACCCGACTACGCCGACCTGGCATTGATCTGCCTGGCTGAAGCCACGGAACTGCAGGCGATCTTGACGCTCGATGTTGATGATTTTTCACTCTATCGGATTAAAGGCCGCAAGTGTTTTGATCTGGTGGCCTGGCATTGAGCGCGTCACCATTGAAGATTGATTTTCCTGAGTCACTGCCGGTCTCGGCCAAACGTGAGGAGATCATGGCTGCGCTGCAAGCGCACCAGGTCATCATTGTTTGCGGCGAAACCGGCTCAGGAAAAACCACGCAGCTGCCCAAAATTGCGCTGGCCATGGGGCGCGGCAAGCTGAACTACCCGCTGGTGAACCCCGATGGCTCACGCGCGCAGCCGGGCAAGCTCATTGGCCACACCCAGCCGCGGCGCATTGCCGCCAGCAGCGTGGCCAAGCGCATTGCCGACGAGCTAAAAACCCCGTTGGGTGATGTGGTCGGCTTCAAAGTCCGGTTTCAGGACCGGCTCAGTCGAGACACTTCGGTCAAATTGATGACCGACGGCATCTTGCTGGCCGAGACGCAAACCGACCCGCTGCTCAGAGCCTATGACACGATCATCATTGACGAGGCCCATGAGCGCAGCCTGAACATTGATTTTTTGCTGGGCTACCTGCGGAGAATATTACCGCGCCGACCCGACCTGAAGGTGGTGGTGACATCGGCCACCATTGATGCCGAGAGCTTCGCCGAGCATTTTTCATCCAGAACGCGACTGGCGCCGGGCCGCCCCAAGCCAGGCGACACCCCCGCGGGGGGCAGCGACGGCGCGCAGAGCGGAGCATGGGGGCCCTTGATTCCAGCGCCGATCATCATGGTGTCCGGGCGCATGTTTCCGGTTGAACAGCGCTACCGGCCATTCGAAGAGTCGCGCGACTACGACCTCAACAGTGCGATTGCCGATGCGGTTGATGAGTTGTGGCGCGATGTTCATAACAGCGGCGATATTCTGGTGTTTCTGCCTGGCGAACGTGAAATCCGCGAGGCAGCCGACCACTTGCGCGGGCATCTGAGCCACCAGCCGGTCTTTCGCAACGCTGAAGTGTTACCACTGTTTGCGCGTTTGAGCCAGGCCGAGCAGGACCGTATTTTTGACGGTCACACGGGGCGTCGCATCATTTTGGCCACCAACGTAGCCGAGACTTCGTTGACAGTTCCAGGCATCCGATACGTCATTGACGCAGGTACGGCGCGCATGAAGCGCTACAGTTTCCGCAGTAAAGTGGAACAGTTGCTGGTCGAGCCGATCAGCCAGAGTTCTGCCAACCAGCGCGCTGGACGCTGCGGTCGTGTCGCCAATGGCATCTGTATTCGGCTCTATGACGAGAAAGACTTCAACTCACGGCCGCGTTTTACCGACCCCGAAATCTTGCGCTCATCCTTGGCTGGGGTGATACTGCGCATGAAGTCCTTGCACCTGGGCGAAGTGGAGGACTTCCCGTTCATTGAGAAGCCGTCTGGACGCGCCATTGCCGACGGCTATCAGTTGTTGAATGAGCTGGGTGCCGTTGACGATGCCAATGTGCTGACGGCGATGGGTCAGGAACTGGCCAAGTTGCCGCTCGACCCGCGCGTCGGTCGCATGATTCTGGAGGCGCGGGAGCGCGGTGCACTCGACGAAGTGCTGGTCATCGCCTCGGCGCTGAGCGTGCAGGACGTGCGTGATCGGCCGATGGAAGCGCAGCAGCAAGCCGACCAGGCGCACGCGAAGTTTGATGACGAAAAGAGTGAGTTTTCGGGTTACCTGAAGCTGTGGAAGTGGCTCGATGATTCAAAAGGGGTCAGATCCCGATTACCGGAGTCAGCCACGCGAGTGGGTGGCTCGGTAGATCGGGCTCTGACCCATTCTGCATCGCACAAGCTCTCCAACCGCCAGTACGAGCAGCTGTTACGCCAGAACTTCGTCAACATGCGCCGTGTGAGAGAGTGGCGCGACATCCATTCGCAGTTGCACACCGTGGTCGCCGAGCACAAATGGCGACTCAATACACTGCCTGCCAGCTACGAGCAGTTGCATTTGTCGATGCTCTCAGGCCTGCTGGGCAACATTGGCTGCAAACTGGAGACCGACGCTGCAAGCGGGGAGTATCTTGGCGCACGGTCCATCAAGTTTTATCCGCACCCCGGCGCGCATCTGGTCAAAAAGCCGGGCCGCTGGATTGTGGCGGCCGAACTGGTGGAAACCACGCGTCTGTTTGGTCGCGGCATTGCGGCGATTGAGCCACAGTGGCTGGAGCAGGTGGGCGGTCATCTTTTAAAGAAGCAACTGCTTGATCCGCATTGGGAAAAAAAGGCCGCCGAGGTGAATGCGCTGGAGCGCGCCACGTTGTATGGCATCGTGATTTACAGCGGGCGGCGCGTCAACTACGGCCGGGTTGATTTGGCCGGTGCGCGCGAGATTTTCATTCGCGAAGCGCTAGTCGGCGGGCAGTGGGAGACCAAATGGCCGTTTCTGGCGGCCAACCAAAAGCTCATCCAGCAAGTGGAAGACCTGGAACACAAGGCGCGCCGCCAGGACGTGCTGGTGGACGATGAGCTGATTTACGCTTTCTACGACCAGCAGGTGCCGGCTGACGTCTGTAGTGGTTACAGCTTTGACAATTGGTACCGCGAGGAGATCAGGAAGCAACCCAGACTTCTGCTGCTGACGCGTGAAGAACTGATGCGCCACGAGGCCGCTGGCATCACGACCCAGTCCTTCCCCAAAACCATCCGTCTGGGCGGCGTGGACTGCGCTGCCAGTTACCTGCACGAACCGGGCGACGCCAAAGACGGCCTGACCGTGACCGTGCCGCTGTTTGTGCTGAACCAGGTCAATGAAGAGCGCTGCGAGTGGCTGGTGCCCGGCATGCTCAAAGACAAAATTCAGGCCTTGATCAAAACCCTGCACCAGCGCCCGCGCTCGCGTCTGGTGCCACTGCCCGAGTCGGCCAGCAAGATGGCCGAGGCGTTGGACGCGCCCGAGGTTTTTGGCCACGGCTCCTTGCTGGATGCGGTGCTGAAACTGGTGCGCCAGGCCACGTCGCTGGATGTGGTGCGCGCCGACATCAAGGCGGACATGCTCAGCCCGCATTTCTTCATGAATTTTCGGGTGGTGGACGAACATGGCCGCCAGCTGGGTAGCGGGCGCAATCTGGGTGCCTTGAAGGCTGAACTGGGTGCGCAGGCGCGCGGTGCGTTTCAGGCGCTGGCTGGTCTCAAGATGGCTCAGGATGCGGCTGCTCTGCCATTCTTTAAGGAAAAGCAGCCTCCAACCCCCGTCAATCAAGCGCAAACAGCTATTAAAAATGTAGCATATCCTGCAGCCTCGGGCGGACAACGCCACACCGCCTGGACCTTTGGTGAGCTGCCCGAACTGCTCGAAATCGCCAAAGGTGGCCAGACCCTGATCGGTTACCCGGCGCTGATTGACGCCGGTGATGCCGTGACCGTCGAAGTGTTTGACGAGCCTGCTGTGGCGGCTGCCAAACACCGCGCTGGTCTGCGCCGCCTGTTTTCGCTGCAGATCAAGGACGCGCTCAAGTATCTCGAAAAAAACATTCCAGACCTGCAAAAAATGGCGGTCAACTACATGCAAGTGGGCAGAAACGCGGACGGCACCGCAGCGTCAGGTGCGGGTGGCACGCTTGAAGAGCTGCGCGAGCAAATCATTGGCGTGGCGCTGGATCGGGCCTTTCTCCTCGACCCGTTGCCGACCGACGAATTTGCCTTCAAACGCCGGCTCGATGAGGGCCGGGGGCGGCTCACCTTGATTGCCGTCGAGGTGGCGCGCCTGGCTGCGGCGATCCTGCTGGAGTGTGCAAGCGCGGCGCGCAAGATCAAGGACACCAAAAACGCACCCGAGGCAACGCTCGATGCAACCCAGCAGCTCGCCCGCCTGATGCCCAAACGCTTTCTGAGCGTCACCCCCTGGGGTTCACTGCAGAACTTTACCCGGTATTTGAAGGCCATCACCGCGCGGCTGGACAAATACCGCGTTGACCCGGCCAGGGACGCCGCTCGGCTGGCGGAGTTGCGCCCGCTGGAGCAGCGCTACTGGCGGCTGGTGGCCGAGCGCAAGGGCGTGATGGATGATCGGCTGCAGGAATTCCGCTGGCTGCTCGAAGAACTGCGTGTGAGCTTCTTCGCGCAAGAGTTGCGCACGCCGCAGCCGGTGAGTGTCAAAAGGCTGGAGAAGGCATGGCTGCAGCTCGGGTGAGCGCTCAGGTCAATCGGCGGGTTTTGCCGCCGAGCCTTGATGTCAGGGGGTTGGCGATAGCTTCCCAACAGGGCAGAATCAGAGCATGAAAAATAAAAAAATAATAAAGCCCACTTTGCGCCAGTGGGCCTGTCTGATGTTTCTTCAAGGCTGCTCGTGCCTTGCCACGGCCCAGGCACCAGAACCAGCCCCCTTGCCGAACAGCATGGCGTTGAGCGAGCGCGACTTTCTGGACGACATGCCGATTGTGCTGTCAGTGTCGCGCCTGCCACAACGACTCGACGAGACGCCCGGTGCCGTCACCCTCATTGATCGCGACATGATTCGCCTCTCGGGGGCGCGTGATGTGGCCGATCTGCTGCGGCTGGTGCCGGGTTTCCAGAGCAGCACATCGTTTGAAACCTCGGCGCCACTGGCCAGTTACCACGGTGGTTTTGACTCTTACTCCAACCGCATTCAGGTGCTGGTTGATGGCCGATCAGTGTATTCGCCTTACTTTATTGGCAGTGTTGGCCCTGGCCTGCAGACTGTGGCTTTGGCCGATATTGAGCGCATCGAGATCCTGCGCGGCTCCAACTCTGCCGCCTACGGCGCGCGCGCCATGCTCGGGGTGATCAACATTGTGACGCGCTCCACGCTTGATACGCTGGGTTTGCAGGTTGGCCTGGCGGGCGGTGAAAACAGCATCCGCGATGCCCGGGCGCGCATCGGCTGGGGCACGGCGGAGGCCAGTTTTCGGCTCAGTCTGGATCGACGTGCCGATGCCGGTATGGTCGGCTCGAATGGCGGCAACCTGGTCAATCGCGTCAATTTTTCAACCGAGCTGCGCCCCACTGCACGTGACGAAATCCAGTTGCGTCTCGGCAATCTTGCGATTGACGCAGGCAAAGGCTTCGCCACCGATGTTGACAATTATTCGCGGGACACTTTTTTTGGTTCCAGCTACGCACAGCTCGATTGGCGGCGTAGTCTTGCCGAAGATCAAGACCTGGCCTTGAGTCTTTCACATTCGCAGGAGTCGTATCAGGATGTCTTTCCCTATTCACTGATCCCGCTCGGCATTAACGACAGCATTGACGTATCGGGCAGCGGTACCGCGAGCAACGACAGCGTGTCGCTGCAGCACACATTTCGTCATGGCGAGTCTTTGCGTGTGGTCTGGGGCGGTGAGCTGCGCCGTGAGCAGGTGACCTCGAAAGCGCTCTACAACACGGATGCCGCCTTTGTCACGGATTTCACCCGCCTGTTTGGCAATGCCGAATGGCGGTTGGCCCGGGACCTGCTTTTGAATGTCGGTGCGATGGCGGAAAAGAGCAGCGTGAGCGGCACCAACCTGGCACCCCGGTTGATGCTGAACTGGCACCTGGCAGAAGGGCAAACGCTGCGTGCCGGCATCTCCAAAGCGTTCCGGCCACCGAGCACCTTTGAGCAATTCGCGAACGTGCGCTATTTCTGGAATGGCACGCTGCTCGCGGTCACCACATTGGCCAGTGGCCAGGTTTATCCTGAACAGTTGCTGGTGCGGGAAGCAGGCTATCTTGGCGCGTTTCCAAAACTTGGCGTGGATCTGGATGTGCGTTTGTTCCACGAGCAGTTTACTGGCTTCCTGCGACAAAAGAATGACGTTAGTCCAAAGGACTACGTCAATAACGAGAATTTCCCGATTCAGGGCCTTGAATACCAATTCAAATGGCGACCCTGGCGGGGTACCCAGTTGATTTTCAATCAGGCCTATGTGGACATCGTTTCTCTGAATCTGGATCCGACGGTGCTGGCAGCGCGGACCGCCAGCGCGCTGGCAGCGCCGGAGCTGGCCAGCACACTGACCTTATTTCAGAAATTGCCGGGTGGCCTGGATCTCAGCCTGATGCGTCAGGACAGTGGCAAGGTGACACTACAGGGCGCAGGCCGCCTCCAGCAGGCGGCATTTACCCGCACTGACTTGCGCCTGGGCTACCCACTGCACTTTGGCTCGCATCGGGGTGACTTCGCGCTGGTGCTGCAAAACCTGGGTTCACCATATCCGGATTTCCGACCGGAGTTCCAGTTCCAGCGCCGTGCCTTCGTCACCTTGTCGGTAGAAAACTGAACTGACGGTCATGCGGGCGGGTTTGCGTTCACTGGTCTTGACCTTCTGGCTGATCCTGTTCGCGGGGGCTTGCGCTCACGCGGCGGTCAAGGTGGTGATCGTCAGCAGCGAGCACAGTGCCGCCTACCTGGAGGCAGCGCGGGCGCTGGTGAACGAACTTGAACGCGCTGGCCTGGAGCGCTCGGAGGTATTGGAGATCACGGCTAAAGAATGGGCCGCTGCCCAGCCGCTGACACCCAGGTTATTCGTCGCGCTGGGGAGCGCCGCTGCGAATGTTTTGGCCAGGACACCATTGCCGGTGCCGGTACTCTGCACGCTGGTGCCACGCGCCAGTTTCGAGCTCGTGCTGGCAACCAGCAAGCGCAAGGCATCGTCACAGTTTTCAGCCCTTTATCTTGATCAACCCTGGAGTCGGCAACTCGGTTTGATCCGTCTGGCCTTGCCTGAGGCGCACAACATCGGTGTGCTGTGGGGGCCGGAATCGCAGACCCAGGCCCCGGCCGCGAACGCATCGGCCCAGGTGCATGGTCTCAAGCTGCTTGAGGCCAACGTTGCTCGCGATGACTTGTTATTCCCCAGCCTTAAAAGCGTGCTGGAAGACGCCGATGTGTTATTGGCCGTGCCAGACCCGCAGGTGTACAACAGCAGCAGCATCCAGAATATCTTGCTGACCACCTTTCGCTTGCGGGTGCCACTGGTGGCTTTTTCTCCAGCCTATGTGCATGCCGGTGCCTTGGTTGCCGTTTATGCAACGCCGCAGCAACTGGGCTTGCAGGCGGGGACGATGGCCAGCGCTGTGCTGCAGGGCAAGGCCTTGCCAGCCACGCCGATTTATTCGCAAGACTTCAGCGTTGCCGTGAACGATCATGTGGCCCACTCGCTTGGCCTGAGCCTGGACAGCGAGGCCTTGCGTCATCAAATGCGCCGACGCGAGGTGATGCCATGAAGATCACCGATATTCGCAGCCGCCTGTTGCTGGCGGCCCTGCTGCCGGTGACGCTGGTGGTTATTTTGCTGGCGGCGGTCCATTTGATCGACCGAATTGGCGACATTGCCGAGGCTCACAATCAGCGTCAGCGTTCGTTGGCCCGCCAGCTTGCCACGGCTTGTGAATACGGCCTGTTTTCGTCCAATAACAGCCAGTTGCAAGCCATTGCCATGGGTGCCTTGCGTGAGGCTGATGTGCGTTCGGTGTCGATTGTCGATGGCAACGGTCATGTACTGGCCAGTAGCGGCAAGCGGGTTTACCCGACGCCGCCTGGTTTGGACAGCCAGGAGCGTGAGTTGTTTGATGGCGCCAGTCGCATCGAATTGCTGGTGCAGCCGATTTTGGCCAGCCAGCTCAAATTGGATGACTTGTTTGAAGTCCGCCCTGCTGAGGCGCTCAAGACGCAGGCACCGCTGGGTCATGTGTTGGTCGAGTTTTCTCGCCAGGCGCTGGATCAGCGTGAGCGCGATATGCTGCTGGTGGGTTTTGCCGTGGCTTTTGGGGGTTTATTATTTGGTGGTTTTCTGGCGCTGCGCCTGGGGCGCGGAGTGATTCGCCCGATTTTGCGTGTTTCCGACTTGATTGATCGCATTGGGCATGGTGAGTTGTCGGCACGCGCGAAAGTGCAGCCCGATGACCCGCTGCGCGAAGTGCAACTGGGCTTGAATCAAATGGCTGAGCGGCTGGAAGCGGGGCGCGATGAACTCGAACAGCGTGTCGTCGCAGCGACCCAGGATTTGCGCCAGAAAAAGGAAGAAGCCGAGACCGCGACGCTGGCCAAATCACGCTTTCTGGCGGCGGCCAGCCATGACCTGCGCCAACCGACCCACGCGATGGGCATGTTCGTGTCCCGGTTGGCCCAATTGCCGCACGACGCGCAAAGCCAGCAATTGATTGGCAGCCTGGAGGCATCCGTGCTGGCGTTGCAGGATTTGCTCGATGCGCTGCTCGACCTTTCGCGCCTGGAGGCGAATGCGGTGCAGGTTCATCTGCGGCCGTTTGCGTTGGCTGAAGTCTTTACGCAGATTCACGATGAATTGGCCTTGACAGCGATTGAGAAAGGCTTGCGCCTGCGCATTCATCCAACCGATGCCTGCTTGATGAGCGACCCTTCGATGCTACATCGCATCCTGCTCAATCTGGTGGCCAACGCCTTGCGTTACACCTTGTCGGGCGGTGTTCTGCTGGCGTGCCGAGTTTCGGCTGATGGCAGGCGCGCCCGCATTGAAGTGTGGGACAGCGGCATTGGCATTGCGAGCCAGCATCACGAGTCGATCTTCAAGGAGTTTTATCAAGTTGGCAACGCGGAGCGCGACCGCAGCAAGGGCCTCGGGCTGGGGCTTGCCATCGTTGCGCGCAAAGCCCAACTGCTGGGGCACCGGGTGCAGATCTGTTCGCGTCCGGGGCAAGGCACGCGCTTCAGCGTTGAAGTGCCAATGGCGCCGCCGGGCGCCGCCGTGGACCGGCGCAGCACACTTCGTCCGGCTACGTTCGACAATCTGGCGGGCCTGCGCGTGCTGGTGATTGAGGATGATATTCTGGCGCGCGAGGGTCTGGTGAGACTTCTCGCTGGGTGGGGTGTGCTGGTGGGTGTGGCAGAAAGTTTGGTGACAGCGCGCCAGCAAATGGAAAACGGTGCTGTGCCTGACGTCATCGTGAGCGACTACCGTTTGCGTGACGGGGAAAATGGCATTGAAGTGATTCGCCAATTGCGCGCTGACGCCGGGCGCTTGATACCCGCTTGCCTGATCAGTGGCGACACCGATTTGAGTCTGATGCAGGTCGCCAAAGAGTCCTCATTGACGCTGCTGCACAAGCCAGTGCGCCCAGCCAAACTACGCAGCCTGATTCGTCATCTGGCCAAGGATGTCAAGGCAGAAAACGCTGACCTGGTGTAGCCTTGGCGGTTGGCGGCCAGAACCACCTGAACGCGGGTTTTCACGCCAAAGATGCGGAGCAGCGCCGTCACATGATTTTTCACGGTTTCGTCGGCCACGTGCAATAGTTCACTGATTTCCTTATTGGAACGGCCATCCAGCAGGAGGTACAAGACATCTACCTGGCGCTGCGTGAATTGCGGGGCGGCTGTGCCTGCCCCTGCGACCCCTGCACCGCCGGGCACCTCGAGCAACTCGAGTGGCACATAAACTTCACCCGCCAGAACCAGACGAATGGCTGACAGCAATTCGTAGCTCTTGCCGGTCTTGCCGAGGAAACCGGCCGCACCACTGGCCAGCGCCCTGCGGACCAATTGGGGATTGGGCTTGCCTGAGAGCATGAGAATGGGAAGTTCCGGATGTGCTTTGCCGAATACATTGAGCGCGCTGAGCCCGTTCATGTCGGGCAAGTCGTAGTCAAGCAGCACAAGATCGAGATCGGCGTGTGAGGCGGCGAGCTCGAAAGCGCGCTCACAGTTTGCAGCCTCCAGCACGACGATCTGCTCATCAAGCCCTTTGAGAACTTGACGCAGGCCTGCACGCACCAGCGGGTGGTCATCAACAACAAGAATTTTCAAGACTTTCACCGTAGCATTCTTATTCTCTGGAGGTCAACTGCCAATGAAAGACGGCAAGAACCGGCACAGCCAACTTCCTACAATATACGCCATGTTTGTCCACCTACGCCTCCACACTGAATTTTCCGTCGTTGACGGAACCAACCGTATCGACGATATCGTCCGTTGCGCTGCCGCTGACGGCCAGCCGGCGCTGGCCATTACCGACTTGAGCAACCTGTTTGGTGCCATCAAGTTTTACCAGCAGGCGCGCAAGAAGGGTGTCAAGCCTTTGATCGGCGCAGAAGTCTGGCTCGACGGCCTGGGCAAGGACGAAGCCAAGCTGTCGCGCTTGCTGCTGCTGGTGCAGAGCAAGCAGGGTTACTTGAATTTGTCTGAACTTCTGGCGCGCGCCTGGACCCAGCAAGGTGGCAAGCCACAGGCCTGCATCAAGCTGGCCTGGCTGGCCGAACTCAACGAGGGCCTGATCGCGCTCGCAGGCGCGCAGGCCGGGCCGGTCGGGCAGGCGCTGATGCAGGGCGATGAGGCGCGAGCCTTGGCGGTTGCCCTTCAATTGGGAGCGGTGTTTCCGCATCGGTTTTATCTTGAATTGCAGCGCGCTGGCCGCGCTGACGATGAGGCGCATGTGGTGGCCGCCGTGCAATTGGCGGTGCGCGCTGGTTTGCCGGTGGTGGCCACGCATCCGGTACAGTTCGCCGCGCCAGATGATTTTGAAGCGCATGAAGCCCGCGTCTGTATTGCCGAGGGTGAAATTCTTGGCAATCCGCGTCGCCTGCGGCGTTTCACACGCGAGCAGTATTTCAAGACCAGCACACAAATGCAGGAATTGTTTGCCGATGTGCCGTCGGCTCTGGCCAATACCCTTGAAATTGCCAAACGCTGCAATTTGACGCTGGTGCTGGGCAAGCCGCAGTTGCCGGATTTCCCCACGCCGGAGGTCAATGGCCAGCGCATGACGCCGGAAGACTACTTTCGCTACGCCTCGTGCGAGGGTCTGAAAGAGCGCATGGCACACCTGTACCCGGACACGGCGCAGCGCGCAAAAGAAATGCCGCGTTATCTGGAGCGGCTGGAATTTGAACTCGGCACGATTCTGAAGATGGGCTTTCCGGGTTACTTTTTGATTGTCGGCGACTTCATCAACTGGGCCAAGAACAACGGCTGCCCGGTGGGCCCTGGGCGCGGCTCCGGAGCCGGCTCGCTGGTGGCGTACTCACTGAAGATCACCGATCTCGATCCGCTGCGATACAACCTGCTGTTCGAGCGCTTTTTAAACCCCGAGCGGGTCTCCATGCCCGACTTTGATATCGACTTTTGCCAGACCAACCGAAATCTGGTGATTGATTACGTGAAGGGCAAATACGGCAAGGAAGCGGTGAGCCAGATTGTGACCTTTGGCACGCTGGCGGCACGTGCCGCGGTGCGCGACGTGGGACGCGTGCTGGATATGAGCTACACCTTTTGTGACGGCATCAGCAAGCTCATTCCCAACAAGCCAGGCGTCAGCGTCAGCCTGCAATTGCCCCCTGTGGAGCGGAAAAAAGACGACAAGACGGTTTATGCGATTGAAGCCGAACCCCTTCTTGCCGAGCGCGAGAGCAAGGAGGAAGACGTCAGGACCCTGCTGGAACTGGCCCGCAAGCTTGAAGGTTTGACGCGCAATGTCGGCATGCACGCCGGTGGTGTGTTGATTGCGCCGGGCAAACTGACCGACTTTTGCCCGCTGTATCAGCAGCCCGGCAGCGAATCGGCAGTCAGTCAATTTGACAAATACGATGTCGAGGCCATTGGCTTGGTGAAGTTCGACTTTTTGGGTCTGGCCACGCTCACGATTCTGGAAAATGCGCGCGAGTTCATCATCAAGCGCCACAAGGGTCAGGAAGGCTTCGCATTCGAGGACCTGCCACTGGACGATGCGCTGGTGTACAAGTTGTTTTCTGATGGCAAGACCGAGGCCGTGTTCCAGTTTGAAAGTCGCGGCATGCAGGGCATGCTTAAAGACGCCAAGCCAAGCCGGCTGGAAGACCTGATTGCAATGAACGCGCTTTACCGGCCCGGCCCGATGGACCTGATCCCGACCTATCTCGCCCGCAAGGCCGGACGGGAGGAGGTGGTGTACCCCGATCCGCGCGTGCAAGCCATCCTGTCCGAGACCTATGGCGTGATGGTCTATCAGGAGCAGGTGATGCAGATGGCGCAGATTCTTGGCGGCTATTCGCTCGGCGGTGCTGACTTGTTGCGCCGCGCCATGGGTAAAAAAGACGTCGATGAGATGGCCCGGCACCGCCAGATCTTCCGCGATGGCGCAGCATTAAAGGGAATTGCTGCCGAAAAAGCTGATGCCGTGTTTGATGACATGGAAAAATTTGCCGGCTACGGCTTCAATAAGTCGCACTCGGCGGCGTATGCGCTGTTGGCCTACCACACGGCCTGGCTCAAGGTGCATTACACGGCCGAGTTCTTTTGCGCCAACATGACGGTGGAAATGGACGACACCGACAAGCTCAAAATCCTGTTTGAAGACGCGCTGAAGATGGGCCTGAGCTTTGAGCCGCCGGATGTGAACCGGGGCGTGCACCGCTTCGAGCCGGTTTCCGACCGCATCATTCGCTATGGCCTGAGCGCGATCAAAGGCACCGGCCAGCAAGCCATCGAGGCGATTGTGGCGGCCCGCGAAGGTCGCGGCGCGGGGCCGTCGGGCGAAGTGTCAGGCTCGTTCACCAGCCTGTTTGATTTTTGTGTCCGGGTGGATCGCAACCGCATCAACAAACGCACCGTTGAGGCCT
>JADGRK010000031.1 GCA_017880985.1 Rhodoferax sp.
CGGCAAAAATGCGCAGCGTGTCTTTAAGTGTGTCCACCGTGTCAAACACCGGCTCCTTGTCTTCCTGGTTGTCTTTGTTGTAGGCCAGCGGCTGGCCTTTCATCAGGGTGATCAGGCCCCTCCGGTGGCCGACCACGCGGCCGGTCTTGCCGCGCGCCAGCTCGGGCACATCGGGGTTCTTCTTCTGCGGCATGATGGAGCTGCCAGTGGTGAAACGGTCGGCAATCCTGATGAAGCCGAAGTTCTGGCTCATCCACAAAATCAGCTCTTCACTCATGCGGCTGATGTGCACCATGCACAGCACAGCGGCAGCGCTGAATTCGATGGCAAAGTCGCGGTCGCTCACCGCGTCCACGCTGTTCTGGCAGACCTGCGGCTGGCCTTGGTCATCGACCATGCCCAGCGTAACCGCGACACGTTCGCGGTCCAGCGGGTAGCTGGTGCCGGCCAGCGCAGCGGCACCCAGCGGCAGGCGGTTGGTGCGGCGCCGCACCTCGCTCATGCGTTCGGCATCCCGGCTGAACATTTCCACATAGGCCAGCAGGTGGTGGCCAAAGCTGATCGGCTGCGCCACCTGCAGATGGGTGAAGCCCGGCAGGATCACTTCGACATTTTTCTCGGCCACTTCGAGCAGCGCTTTTTGCAGATTGGTGAGCAGGGCGCTGATCAGGTCGATCTCGCCGCGCAGCCAGAGCCGCACGTCGGTCGCGACCTGGTCGTTGCGACTGCGACCGGTGTGCAGGCGCTTGCCGGCATCACCAACGAGCTGCGTCAGGCGCGCTTCGATGTTGAAGTGCACGTCTTCCAGATCGAGCTTCCAGTCGAACTTGCCGGATTCGATCTCGGTGGTGATGGTGCTCATGCCGCTTTGAATCGCGCCGTAATCTTCCGCGCTGATGATCTTCTGGTGGCAAAGCATTTCGGCGTGGGCCAGTGAACCGGCGATGTCGGCCTGCCACAGGCGCTGGTCAAACAACACGCTGGCGGTATAGCGCTTGACCAGATCGCTCATCGGCTCCGAGAACAGAGCGGACCAGGCTTGAGATTTTTTGTCGAATTGGTTGTGTGACATGAAAGTGCTTGTTGGCTTACGATCGCCAAGCCAGGAGTTGGGCTTGTAGCAACAGATCATCAATAATCGGGTCTGTTGCCGGAACAGACTTTAATTTTTCAATGAATGATTCGCAAATTTTATCGGCCTTCCAGGAATTGACCCCGACGCCCTCTGCGCTGGAGGCAAAGTGGGTGGCTGCGCCGGTGCTGGTGTTTGACGCTTGCCACGTCGGCGTGGTGTTGCGCGCCGTCCTGTTTGTCGAGGTGGTGGTGGCGGTGGGGGCGATGTTTGGGGCGGCTACGGCGATCGACTGGCTGACGCGCCTGTCTTTGCTCACCGGCGCTGCCTTGCCGGCCACGCTGCTGTGGCTGATCGCCGCTTGCAGTCTCAAGGGTCTGTTGGCGCGCCTGAGCGCCAACGCCCAGCAGCTGGCGGGTGTCGGCTTGGGTGCGCTAGCGGGTTTGTACGGCTGCGGTGTGCTTTTTATGGTGGGATTGCTGGAGCCGGCGCCCTGGGCTGCCTGCACCGCCAGTGGCGCCCTGATGTCGGCCGTGCTGGTGGCGGCGCTGGTGTTGCGCGCTCGCGGCAAGACGCCGGCCGCCACGGCGGCGCGCTTGAGCGAATTGCAGGCGCGCATCCGGCCGCATTTTTTGTTCAACACACTCAACAGCGCGATTGCGCTGGTGCGGGCCGAGCCGCGCAAGGCCGAGGCGCTGCTGGAGGATTTGAGTGATTTGTTTCGTCACGCGTTGATGGAGCAGGGCGAGTGCGTGACCCTGGCCGATGAAATTGCGTTGGCGCAGCGCTATCTGGCGATCGAGAAAGTACGTTTTGGCGAACGCATTCAGGTCGAGTGGGTGCTCGACCCCAACGCTGATCAGGCCAGGTTGCCACCCTTGCTACTCCAGCCGCTGGTGGAAAACGCGGTCAAACACGGTGTCGAGCCCAGCGCCAGCGGGGCACAGATCAAGATATCCACCCGGCAGCGTGGCTCAAGCGTGGTCATCAAGGTAACCAACACCGTGCCGGTGGGCAGCAGCGAACGCGGCAGCGGCGTGGCGCTGAACAACGTGCGGGACCGGCTGGGTTTGCTGCATGATGTGCAAGGTCAATTTCAGTGCGGCCTGAAAGACGGGCTGTTTCAGGTCCGGATCGAAGTGCCTGCATGAGCACCGGGGGCAGGCTGCCATGGTTCTAAAAGTATTGATCGTCGATGACGAAGCGCTGGCCCGTGCGCGTTTGCGAACCCTGCTGGCGGACTGCACGGCTCCGGCGGCGAGCGTCGAGGCGGAGGCCGCCAATGCGGTGCAGGCGATCGAGTGGTTGCAGCACCACGCAGCGGATGTGGCGCTGATCGATATTCACATGCCAGGCGCCGATGGCCTGACGCTGGCGCAGACGCTGAACACCTTGGCGCACCCGCCCGCCGTGGTGTTCGTCACCGCCTACGCCGAGCACGCCGTGCAAGCCTTTGAATTGGAAGCAGTGGACTACTTGACCAAGCCGGTGCGGCTCGAGCGCTTGCAGAGTGCGCTACAAAAAATAGAGCGGCTTGCGAATACCACACGGGGGCTGGAGTCTGATTTGCCTGAAGAAATGCTGGTGATTCAAGAGCGCGGCCGGACCGAGCGGGTGCCGGTTGCACAAGTGCTGTACCTCAAAGCCGAACTCAAATACATCACCGTGCGCACGGCCAGCAAGAGCTACATCCTGGAGGGCTCATTGACTGAGCTCGAAGAAAAGTACGCCACCCGTTTTGTGCGCATCCACCGCAATGCCCTGATTGCCAGGCACGCCGTGCGGGCACTGGAGAAACACCATGACCCGGACGAGGGCGAAGGCTGGGCGGTGCGATTGAATGGCGTGCATGAGGCGCTGCTGGTGTCACGGCGGCAGTTGGCAGCGGTGCGTGAGCTATTGAATTGTTAGGTGTCGAGTTCGAGGTTGCGCAGCCATTCAGCGAAGGCGTCGTCCTGGAGCTGATAGTCGCCATAGTCGAGCTTGGCTACCAGGTTCTCGTCCTGGAGTCGGCGCAACGACTGCTGAGGCGTATTCTTGCTGACAGGCTTATCCAATCCGAGCGAGTTGCCTAGGCGCATACGAGCCGGCTCGGAGTGCAGGTCTGTAACCCCTTGGGCCAGTAGCTTGAGAACCTCTTGGTCTGCAGGCAATAATTTTTTCCAGACTTCACTGAAGTTGGCACTGTTGAACACATGCGTCTGCGTGTCCTCAAGCGCAGCCTGTGCTCCAAGCTCTGCGTAGGCGAGGTAGCGATTCAAGTAGCGGCGAAAGAACTCGGGCGTGTTGTGCAATGCCACAAAGGCTGCCAGAGCGTCTTCGTCGGTCAGCGGGTAACGCGACAGCTGGTTCACTTTGTTCACCATGGCTTTGACGAATTCAGTACCGAGCAGCTCGAAAGGTTCGAGCGGCGCCCAGTTGTAGAACGGTTCGGTAGAACGTCCAAACATGCGCCTTAGCGTCGGCTCGGAACTACCTGCAAATACCACCTTGATGTTTTGCTTTCTGCTGTCCAAGCCCGCCCGCAGGGAATGCGCCAACTCCGTATGTAATGGAGCTGCCAATACCTGTGCCTCGTCCAGCACCAGCAGCATGCGCTTGCCGGGCTTGTCAAAACCACGCAGTAGTTCGCTCAACAAAGGACCGGCGACAGCGGGGTCGTCGGCCAACTCCGCTTCAAGCGACCCTTCAGCCAGACCTGGTACCTTGCCCGATGCCTTGACTTTTTTCAGCGGTGTGTTTAGCCGCTTGACCAGCTTGGACAGACCCTTTGGCTCCATGGCTCGACTGAGAGCAGCAACCAGCGATGGTGTCGGGTGCGTGCGGGCATCCCACAGGTTCAAATACGCAGTCAGGTAACCTTCGGCCTGGGCCGCAGGGATGAGGTCCTGCTCAAGGAACTCGGACTTGCCCATGCGGCGTTTTGCAAATAAACCTCGGGCGGAGGTCAGGCCGATACCAAATATCTCCAAGTATTTCTTGGCCAGCTCTGGGCGGGGGTAGTGCCACGGGTCGGCAGACGCTGTAGGCTTAGTCATGGTGTTAATACGTCTCATGTGTTTTGAGAAGTATCATTCTATATGATACCTTTTGAGAAATCCAACGGCTCGACGAGCCGTTTCCCCCTGAGGAATATTTTCCCCCATCAAAAATGCCATCCAATCAAAGACTGGAGCGCGTTCCTGGCCAATCAAGCGGCTCACGGTTAACGGGCAATTCACTATTTAAATAGTAGCTGGTAGTGCATGTTGCGAGAGGGATACAGCCTGATTTTGCATAAATAAAGAGTATGAGGCAGATGGTTGGCAGTTAACCGGTATTCCTGAGGCCAGCGGCAATGCCGTTGATCGCGATATGAATGCCGCGCTGCAAACGTTCATCGGTCTGTCCAGCGCGGTAGCGGCGTATCAGTTCGATCTGCAAATGGTGCAGCGGGTCAATATAGGGGAAGCGGTGGCGAATCGAGCGTTGCAGCGCTGCATTGTTGGCCAGACGCTCCTGGTCGCCGGTGATTAGACTCAAGGCGTCAGCGGTGCGGTGCCATTCGGCCTCGATCATGGTGAAGATTTTCTTGCGCAGGCGGGTATCCGCCACCAGTTCGGCATAACGCGAGGCCAGCGCCAGATCGCTCTTGGCCATCACCATGTCCATGTTGGACAGCAGTGTCTTGAAGAAGGGCCACTGCTTGACCATCTGTTGCAGCAGGGCCAGCCGTGCCGGTTTGCCACTGCCGTCCGGCTGTAGAAATTGCTCGACCGCCGAGCCAAAGCCGTACCAGCCCGGCAGCGTCAGGCGGCACTGGCCCCAGCTAAAACCCCACGGAATGGCACGCAGATCCTCAATCCGCGAGTAGCGTTTTGTCGCTGGGCCGCCGCGAGACAAAACAGCCCCCTCGGGGGGCAGCGAGGACAGGTCAGTGCCGAGCGTGGGGGCCACATAGCGCGATGCCGGGCGCGAGCCGATGTTGAGTTGGGCAATTTCCCGGATCGGGGTGGAGTCAAAAAAGTATTCGGTGAAACCGGGCGTTTCATAGACCAGTTTGCGGTAGGCCAGCATGCTGCTTTGTGACAGCTCGGCAGCGGCTTGCAGGAACGGGGCCGTGGCCGATTTGGTGGGCTTGAGCAGCGTCGCTTCGAGTGTGGCAGCGACCAGTGTCTCAAGATTGCGGCGGCCGATTTCCGGGTTGGCGTATTTGGAGCCAATCACCTCGCCCTGCTCGGTCAGGCGGATCTGCCCGCGCACGGTACCAGGGGGCTGCGCCAGAATCGCCTGATAGCTCGGGCCGCCGCCACGGCCGACGGTGCCGCCGCGGCCATGGAACATTCTGAGCTGGATCGGGTGTGCGTCCGGCGTGTCGTGGCCGATTTCGTCAAACACATCGACCAGCGCAATCTCGGCTTGATAGAGCTCCCAGTTGCTGGTGAAGATGCCGCCGTCCTTGTTGCTGTCGGAGTAGCCCAGCATGATGTCCTGCTCGCGGTACTGGTCGGCTGCGCCGCGCGTCACCAGTGCGTGGATGCCGGGCAGCGCGTAATACTCGCGCATGATGGGTGCGGCGTTGCGCAGGTCTTCGATGGTTTCGAACAGTGGCACCACAATCAGGTCGCAGCGGGCCTGGGCATCCAGCGTGCCTTGCATCAGCCCCACTTCTTTTTGCAGCAACAGGATTTCGAGCAAGTCGCTGACGGTTTCGGTGTGGCTGATGATGTAGTGACGGATGGCCTGGGTGCCAAAGCGCTCGCGCATGACTTTGGCGGCCTCGAAAATAGCCAGTTCGCTTTGGCTGTGCGCCGAATAGACCGTGCCCATGACACGCAACGGTCGGGCATCGTTGAGCAGACGCAGCAACAGACTGCGTTTGGCGGCTTCACCCAGTTGCCCATAGCCCGGCTCGACCCGTGCCACCGCCAGCAGCTCTGCCAATACCGCTTCATGCTGGTCCGAGCTTTGACGCAAATCGACACTGGCCAGGTGAAAGCCAAACACCTCGACGGCGCGAATCAGGGGGTGCAGGCGTTGTGCCGCCAAGGCCTCGCCGTGATGCCTCAGCAGCGAGGACTCAATCACGCGCAGGTCGGCCAGCAACTCCTGCGGGATTTTGTAAGCGTTCTGGGGTGCGACCGCATGACGCGCCGCCTCGCCCCCGGTCAGGTCTTTCAGGGTTGCCGCCAGGCGCGCATAGATGCCAGTCAGGGCGCGCCGGTAGGGTTCGTCCTGGCGATGGGCGTTGGTATCGGGTGAGCGCTCCGCCAGCGCCCGCATATCTTCGGGAAAGTCCACCAGCAGCGCCGACAGCGACAACTCGCCGCCCAGATAATGCACTTCGGTCAGGTAGTGGCGTAGCGCCACGTCGGCCTGGCGGCTCAAGGCGTGGACCAGTGTTGCTGCGTTGACATGGGGGTTGCCGTCGCGGTCGCCGCCGATCCACTGGCCCATGCGCAAAAAGCTGTGGACCGGGTGTTGGCCCAGTTTGCGCTCAAGCTCGGCGTAGAGCTTGGGAATCTCGCTCAAAAAAGTGTTTTCGTAGTAGCTGAGGGCGTTTTCAACCTCGTCAGCCACGCTCAGCTTGGTGAAGCGTAACAGGCGGGTTTGCCAGAGCTGCAATACGCGGGCCTTGATTTGTGCCTCGTTTGTGGCCAGCTCGCGCGCGGTCAGGGTGTCAGGTTTGAGCTTGACGACGACGCACTTGGCCTTGGTGTCATCGCGTGCCGTGAGCAACTCGGCAATCGCCCGCTCGGCGTCCAGAATGCTTTTGCGCTGCACCTCCGTCGGGTGCGCGGTCAGCACCGGCGAAACAAAGCTGGTGGCCAGTGTTTCTGCTATCTGTTTAGGAGCTATTCCCGCAGTATGCAAGCGAGTTAGGGCCACTTCAATGCTGCCTTCCTGGGTGTCGCCGGCGCGTTCGTGAATGGCCCGGCGACGAATATGATGCCGGTCTTCAGCCAGGTTGGCCAGGTGGCTGAAGTAGGTGAAGGCACGCGTCACGCTGACCGCGCTGTCGCCGCTCAGGCCCTTGAGCAGCTTCTTGAGCGCCCGGTTGGCATCAACGTCGGCATCGCGGCGAAACGCCACAGAGAGCTTGCGAATTTGCTCGATCAACTCGAACGCGGCGGCACCTTCCTGCTCGCGAATGACATCGCCTAAAGTTCGGCCCAACAAGCGGATGTCTTCCACCAGCGGTTGCTCGTTGTCCGGGGTGCGGCGGGTGGACCTGGATTTTGACGGTTTGATCATGGCGGCGTGTGAAGGGTGCAGTTCAAGCTAAGGAGATGGGCCATGCTAGCATTCGCCACCCTTGCCGGGTTACCAACCGCTTACGACTTTGAACCACACCCTATGAGCCAATTAACAATAGCAACCCGAGAGAGTCGCCTCGCCATGTGGCAGGCAGAGCATGTTCAGGCCCGGTTGGTGCAACTCGGACATCAGGTCAAGCTGCTGGGCATGACCACCCAGGGTGACCAGATTCTGGACCGGGCATTGAGCAAAGTCGGCGGCAAGGGCTTGTTTGTAAAAGAGCTTGAAGTGGCGCTGGAACAAGGCCAGGCCGACCTGGCGGTGCATTCGCTCAAAGATGTGCCGATGGAATTGCCGGCGGGCTTCAGCCTGGCGTGCGTGATGGCGCGTGAGGATCCGCGCGATGCGTTTGTGTCAAACCAATATGCGAATCTGGCCAGTTTGCCGCAAGGTGCGGTGGTCGGCACCTCAAGTTTGCGCCGCATGGCGCTGCTGCGCGCGCTCCGGCCCGACCTCAAAATTGAGCCTTTGCGCGGCAACCTCGACACCCGCTTGCGCAAGCTCGATGAAGGTCAGTACGCCGCCATTGTGTTGGCGGCGGCTGGTCTTAAAAGGCTGGGCCTGGGGCAGCGCATTGGCGACACTTTTGCGCCCACGGCGATGCTGCCTGCGGCTGGCCAGGGTGCCTTGGGGATTGAGGTGCGCAGCCAGCGCCAGGACGTGATTGACGCGCTGGCCCCGTTGGCCGATCGCACCACCTGGCTGGCGGTTTCCGCAGAGCGCGCGGTGAGCCGGGCCATGGGCGGGAGCTGCTCCATGCCGCTGGCCGCTTTTGCCACGCTGCAGGGCGACACGCTCACGCTTGACGCCGCCTGGGGTGACCCTGAGGGCGTGCTGGCACTGGTGAAAGTTCGCGCCAGTGCGGCGGTGACTGACCTGGCCAGTGCCACGGCAGTCGGTGAGCGGGTGGCGGCGGAGTTGCGCGCCGGCGTGCTGGCCAATGGCGGTTCGCTGCTGGCACCCGATGCGTCGCAGGACCAGGCCTGAATGCGGGTGATCGTGACCCGTCCGCAGCGCGAGGCGCAGCGGTGGGTGCTGGACCTGTCGGGGCTGGGGCTTGACGCGGTCGCGTTGCCCTTGATCCAGGTCGGGCCGGTGACGGATACCAGCGAGCTGGTGCAGGCCTGGCAGCAGTTGGCGGACTATCTGGCGGTGATGTTTGTCAGCGGCAACGCGGCGGCACAATTTTTTATATCAAATCAGACTCTAGCCCCCGTATTCACTGCACAGACAGCTATTAAAACAAGAGCATGGGCGACTGGCCCCGGGACTGCCAAAGCGTTGTTGCGCGCGGGCGTGGCGCCAGAACGACTGGATGCACCGCCCCTGGACGCCGGGCAATTTGATTCTGAAGCCTTGTGGCGGGTGGTGGCCACGCAAGTGCATGCCGGCGACCGGGTGCTGATCGTGCGCGGTGGTGACGCCTCGGGCGATGCAAAAGTCAAGCCACAGGGCACCGGACGCGATTGGTTCGCCAGCCAGGTGGCGCTGGCCGGCGCGCGGGTCGATTTTGTCGTGGCTTACCAGCGCAGTGCACCAGCATGGAGCCCGCGGGAGCGGGAACTGGCGCAGCGGGCGGCCAACGACGGTTCGGTCTGGCTGTTCAGCAGCACCGAGGCGGTGACCAATTTGAGGCTGGCGCTGCCGGAGCAAAGCTGGACCGGCGCGCGCGCCGTGGCGACCCATCCGCGCATCGCCTTGGCCGCTCGCGAGGCCGGTTTTGGTGTGGTTTGGGAGTCCCGTCCGACGCTCACCGACGTGGTGGCCGCGCTCAAACTTTGTTCCTGATGATTGATTGCGCGCGCTTTAGAATCCAAGGATGAATTCAGAGCCCAACGCCGACGCCCCGGTTCGCGCGCCAGAAGATCAGCCTGCGGTCGAGGCGGCTGTGCCTGGTGTGGCGGAGCTGCCAGCAACACCGGCTGCCTGGACCAACGGGCCGCGATGGGCCTTTGCGGGGATCGCGGCGCTGGCGTTGATCGCCTTGCTGGCGAGCGGCTTGTTGTGGCAGAAACTCTCATCGATGCAGGAACAGTTGGCACGCCAGAGTGCCGATGCTGGCGTCCAGTCAATCGAGGCGCGCGCCACGGCCCGGCAGGCACAGGAGCTCGCGCGTGATGCGGCGGCCCGAGTCGCGGTGTTTGAGGCGCGCTTGAGCGAGGTCGCTCTGCAACGCTCACAACTCGACGAGTTAATGCAAAGCCTGTCGCGCTCGCGCGATGAAAACCTGGTGGTGGACATTGACGCAGCCATCCGGCTGGCCCAGCAGCAGGCTCAACTCACTGGCAGCGTCGAGCCCTTGCTGGTGGCGCTCAAGAGTGCGGATCAGCGAATCACAAGAGCCGCTCAGCCCCGACTTTCGCCTTTGCAACGTGCCATTGGGCGTGATATTAATCGCGTCAAGTCGGCGGCCGTGAGCGATACGCCCGACCTGCTGGTGAAACTCGATGAACTGGTGCGACTGGCCGACGAATTGGTGCTGGCCAACGCGGTGGCTTCGGTGAAGGGCGGTGCCAGCGTCAAGCGCCTGAGCCCTGAGCCGACGCTGATCTGGTGGCAACGCAGCTTGCAGGTGGTGCTCGACGAGCTGCGCGCTTTGCTGCGCGTCAGCCGGGTTGAGCAGCCGGAGGCGGCGCTGCTGTCACCGGAGCAATCCTTTTTTCTGCGCGAAAACTTGAAACTCCGGCTGCTCAACGCGCGCATGGGGCTGTTGGCGCGACAAATTGAGTCATCCCGTGCTGACTTGGCTGCTGCCGCCGTATCGCTGAACAAATATTTCGATGCCAGCTCGCGCACGACAAAGACTGCCGCATTGCTGCTGCAACAGGTGCAGGCCCAGATGAAGACGCTGCAATTGCCGCGCGTGGATGAAACCCTGGCGGCGCTTGCGACGGCGGCCGCTGGAAAGTAGGCCAGGACATGCGCGCCGCGTTGTGGTTTTTGGCCCTCTTTGGCGTCGCCGTTGCGATCGCGCTGTTTGCCGGCAACAACCAGGGCACGATCACGATTTTCTGGCCGCCATACCGGGTTGATCTGTCTCTCAATCTGGTGCTGCTGACGCTGACCCTGTTGTTTGTGATCCTGCATGTGGCTTTGCGGGCGCTGTCGGCCTTGTTTGCCATACCGGGCCACGCGCGGCGTTGGCGCATTCAGCACCAGGAGCGCGCGATGCATGTGGCGTTGCTTGACACGCTCTCGAATTTGCTGGCCGGGCGCTTTATCCGGGCCAGAAAGGCGGCCGAAGGGGTACTGGCGCGCGAGACGGCCATGACGCGCAGTGGTGAAACATTGGCTTATTCGGCGCGCTTGCGCGCGCTCTCGCATTTGCTGGCGGCCGAGAGCGCCCAGTCGCTACAGGACAAGGCGGCACGTGAGGCACATTTTTGCCAGGCGCTGGATCAGGCATCCAGGCGCGAGGCGCAGGAAACCCGTGAAGGGGTGCTGTTGCGTGCAGCGCGCTGGGCGCTGGAGGACCACGACCCGCAAGCCGCGCTTCAGTGGCTCAATCAACTTCCGCAAGGCACGGCCCGGCGAACCGTCGCTCTGCGCCTGCGTTTGAAGGCCGCACGAATGACGCGACAGACACTGCTGGCGCTTGAGACTGCGCGCTTGTTGACCAAACATCGCGGAATTTCTGAAGTGGCAGCGCCCGGAATATTGCGCAGTCTGGCGCTTGAGTTGCTGAAGTCTGCCTATGACCCGGATCAGTTGCAGGCGGCCTGGCATCAACTCGACGCGGCGGAGCGGCTGATGCCTGAGGTGGCCATCGAAGCCAGTGCCGGGATGCTCAGGGTGGGCGGTGATATCGAACTGGCGCGCAACTGGTTGTTGCCGGTATGGGAGCGCATGGTGACGCAGCCTGGCGCTTTGACTGAGGTGCAACGGATCAATCTGATCACGGCTCTGGAGAGTGGTTTTGCGCTTGCCACGGGCGCGCCCGAGGCCGCCTGGTTGACCCGGATTGAACAAGCCCAGATGACTCATCCGGGCGATGCAGCCTTGCAGTATCTGGCCGGAATGACCTGTATGCGCTTGCAGTTGTGGGGCAAAGCACAGCAGTTGCTGACCCAGTCGCTGCCGCGCTTGCAGGATCCGCTCCTGGAGCGAAATGCCTGGGCCGCATTGGCCGCGTTGGCCGAGCGGCGCGGCGATCAGGCGGCTTGCGCCGAAGCTTGGCAAAACGCCGCCAAGGCGTCTAGCGCCGGGTGACTGGTTTGAAATTCAGGGACACCCAGCGCGAGGCGGCGGCTATGCGGACGCGATGGGGTGCCCTTCTTGATTTACTCAGGCATTGTGTCCTCAAACGGCAATGTCATATTGCGCAGGTCGCGTTTGGTTTCCACCAATACCAGTGGACTCGCTGGTAGCTGCACCACGGCCGGGCGTTCGCGCGGAACGCGGATTGGCTTGGGCTCGGCTGCGATGGCGGCCTGAACAGCAGCAATCTTTTCGACGTTCGAATTGACCCAGCTTAAACCTGAGTTTTGAGCCACCCCGGCCAATTCGGTCACCGGCAGTTCAAACGACTGCAGCTTGGGCATGCCAACCGCCTCGGTCGTTGGCGTAGCGGAGACCGGGACCGGGATAACCGCCGCGACCACCGACGAAGACGGCGCGTCTGGTGTGGCGGGAGCAACGATCACCGGTGGCGTGACGGTCTCGGCCACGGCCATTATCGGTTCCCTGAATGCACTGGGTGCGAGCGTCCTGACCGGTGTTTCAGCGCTTGCCGTGAAGTAAGACTTGCGTGGCTCTGATGTTGCATCCTCTGGCATCGGTGGGTTGTCACGGCTGGAAGGTTCCGGCCGATCTGCTGGCTCGGCGCGTTCGCTACGCGGCGCATGATCGCGACCATAACGATCACGTGAACGCTTTTCGCGCGTCCCGGTCGCCTCTGTGCGCTCGCCTGGCCCGGCGCCGACCATGCCCTGTTCTGCAGCACCGACAGGCTCCTGGTTCGCTGCTACCGCACGTGCTGCGTCGCTTGCCAGGTCACTGCCCGTGTTTTCGTCGGGGCGACGGCTGCGTTCGCCGCGACCACCGCGGCCACCTCGTCCGGTGCGTGGCGGGCGATCTGGCCCGCCGTCAGCTCTTGCTGCATCCGGCGCACGCCCATTCATGTTCTCCTGCGGGCTGTTGGCGCCGATGTCGGTTGTGACCGGTCTGCTTTCCGCATCAAAACGTTCGCGTGACCCCTGAGCTGGGCGCTCCGCACGACCGCCTCTGCCACCACGTCCGTCGCTCCGGCCACCCCGACCGCCGCGGCCACGGCCTTCGTCGCGACCGTCGCTGCGGCCATCAGCTGGCTGTTGACCCCGTGGCTCATTACGGCGCGCAGCGTCGCGTCCGGGGCGATCTTCACGCTTGGCGTCCTGGCCCGTCTCGGCCCTGGGTTTGGCTGGAATGGCGGGTGCCGGCGGCGTGGCAAACAGGCTCTTGATCCAGCCAAAGAAGCCTTTTTCTTCCGCAGCAGGTCGGGCCGCAGCGGATGGCGCTTTTGGCACAGCGCGCGCAGCCACGGCGACCGGCCTGACAGGTTCGGGCTTGGGTACGGCGGCGGGCGCCGGCGCATCAGGCAACACGCCTTTGATGATTGGCGTCTGTTTGTTGGTGGGCTCCCTTGAGCGCCGCGTGACCGCGGTCGGGTCTTCCATCTCTTCGGCCATTTTGTAGCTGGCCTGAACATTCTCCAGACGCGGGTCGTCGTGCTTGAGACGCTCCAATTTGTAGTTGGGCGTTTCCAGGGTCTTGTTGGGCACCATCAGCACGTTGATGCGCTGCTTGAGTT
>JADGRK010000032.1 GCA_017880985.1 Rhodoferax sp.
TGGTTTCGATGACGCGCTGACGCAAGTCCTAGTCAAGTGGCACCGGACTGAGCACCTGACAGAAGTTCTGCGCGCGCTGAACGCGATCGACGTCTACGATGAAGTGATGCGCGTTATCCTATCCCTGCAGCACGCTGGCGTGGTCTGCCACATTGCCAGCAATCAGCAAGCTGGCCGAGCACGCCACATGTCCGAGGTGTTGAATTACAGAACTCTCTTCACTCGGGAGTTCTACTCTTGCTCTTTGGGTGTTGCGAAGCCGGACGTCGCGTTCTTCGAACGCGTACTTCATGCGCTGAATCTTCGCGGAAACAATGTACTGTTCCTGGATGACCGTCAAGAAAATGTGGAGGCTGCGCGACGCGTCGGCCTCGTTGCTGCTGTATACGCCGGCGAAAGCGGAGCACAAGCGCTTCACCGAATACTTGTCGAGCACGGACTGAGGGTCTCGTAGTGCACAAAGAAGTCCGAGCGAACACCGCCAAGCCGCCGCTTAACTCTTTGAACGACAGCTCTTAGGAAGTCTGACCGTCCGCCTTCAGTCTGAAGCCGAATTAGAAACCCAGCGCATCCATCGCTGATGAAGGTGGGTGGTGGGGTTCGCGGGCGCAGGCCCCATTCGCGATGAGTTGTTGTGGTGCACTCCCACAACGTGTTTGAAGCAAAGTCGCTGGTGCGTCCAACCAGGATGCCCGCTAGCGTGGGCCGGAGAACGCGAACCACGCCGCCCGCTGGAGCCGCATATTCAGCTATCAGACGCGAACTCAATATCAGCCTGGCAAGGCTGCATCCGTGGTCACCACTTCGCCCCGCAGCGTAAATGTTCGCGTCTCAGTAATCCGCACATCCACCATCTGCCCGATCAGGCGCGCCTGGCCGACAAAATTCACCACCCGGTTGCATTCGGTGCGGCCCATCAGCTCGGTCGCGTCGCGTTTGGATGCGCCTTCCACCAGAATGCGCTGCACCGTGTCCAGGCGGCTTTCGCTGATGCGTTTGATGCTGTCGTTGATGGTGCTTTGCAGGTGCTGCAAGCGGCGCAGTTTCACCTCATGCGGCGTGTCGTCAGGCAAGTTGGCCGCCGGGGTGCCGGGGCGCGGACTGAAGATGAAGCTAAACGAGTTATCAAACCCCACGTCGTCGATGAGCTTCATCATTTTGTTGAAGTCATCTTCGGTCTCGCCCGGAAAACCCACAATGAAGTCGCTGCTCATGGCCATGTCCGGCCGAATGGCGCGCAGCTTGCGCACCGTGCTTTTGTATTCCATGGCGCTGTAGCCGCGCTTCATGGCCATCAAAATGCGGTCCGAGCCGTGTTGCACCGGCAGGTGCAGGTGGCTGACCAGTTTGGGCAGCTTGTCGTAGGCCGCGATCAGCGACGGTGTGAACTCGTTGGGGTGGCTGGTGACATAGCGGATGCGCTCAATGCCCGGAATGTCCGACACGTATTCCAGCAGGGTGGCAAAGTCAGCCATCTCGCCGGTGGCACCCAGAGCGCTGGCGCTGCTTGCCATTGGCGCGCGCCAGGCATTGACGTTTTGGCCCAGCAGGGTGATTTCTTTCACGCCCTGGTCGGCTAAGCCAGCCACTTCCACCAGCACGTCTTCAAACGGGCGGCTAACCTCTTCGCCCCGGGTGTACGGCACCACGCAGTAGCTACAGTATTTGGAGCAGCCTTCCATGATGCTCACAAACGCGCTGGCCCCCTCAACGCGCGCGGGCGGCAGGTGGTCAAACTTTTCGATCTCGGGAAAGCTGATATCCACCTGCGAACGGTTAAGGCGGGCCCGCTCATCAAGCATTTGCGGCAGCCGGTGCAGGGTTTGCGGGCCAAACACCAGGTCCACATACGGCGCCCGGGCGATGATGGCCGCGCCTTCCTGACTGGCTACGCAGCCGCCCACGCCAATCAGTGCGCCCTTTTTCTTCAGGTGCTTGACGCGGCCGAGGTCCGAGAACACTTTTTCCTGTGCCTTTTCGCGCACCGAGCAGGTGTTGAACAAGATCAGGTCGGCCTCTTCTACGTTGTCGGTCGGCTCGTAGCCCTGGGCGGCACCCAGCACGTCGCTCATTTTGTCCGAGTCATACTCGTTCATCTGGCAGCCGTAGGTTTTGATGAAGACTTTTTTGCTCATGGTGAAAGTTTGATTGCTATCGTTTTGATGGCCGCTGACGTTGACTGGATGGATTCTCGCGGCTGTTCTTGTAGGTAACCATTTGATTGACAAACAGATTCAATAACCCGATCCGCGGACCTTGGCGGTTTTAGGCGTCTTTACGCCCCCGGCGCGCCTCGACAGCCTCAGCCAGCACCGCCAGTAACTTGAGCGAGTCATCCCAGCCCAAACAGGCATCGGTGATGCTCTTGCCATACTCCAGCTTGGTCGCGTCATCTTTGCCGGGTGTGAACTTCTGGGCACCCGGCTGCAAGTGACTTTCGACCATCACCCCGAAAATACGGGTGGAGCCGCCAGCAATTTGTGTCGCGATGTCGCGCGCCACCTCCAACTGCTTTTCATGCTGCTTGCTGCTATTGGCGTGACTAAAGTCCACCATCAAAGTTGCTGGCAACTTGGCTTTTTCGAGCTCTTTGCATGCGGCAGCCACGCTGGCAGCGTCATAGTTGGGGGTCTTGCCACCACGCAAAATGACGTGACAATCCTTGTTGCCCTTGGTTTGCACGATCGCCACCCGGCCATTTTTGTGCACCGACAAAAAGTGGTGTCCGCCAGCGGCGGCCTGAATCGCATCAGTGGCAATTTTGATGTTGCCGTCAGTGCCATTTTTGAAGCCGATCGGTGCGGACAGCCCTGAGGCCAGCTCGCGGTGCACCTGGCTCTCGGTGGTGCGTGCGCCAATCGCGCCCCACGAGATCAAATCGCCGAGGTATTGGGGCGAAATCACATCCAGGAATTCACTGCCCGCCGGTAAGCCCAGACGGTTGATTTCAATCAGCAACTGGCGCGCAATGCGCAGGCCTTCATCGATGCGGAAAGTCTCATCCAGGTAGGGATCGTTGATCAACCCTTTCCAGCCGACGGTGGTGCGGGGCTTCTCAAAATAAACACGCATCACAATCTCCAGCGTGTCGGCATACTTCTGACGCTGCGCCTGGAGCTGGCGGGCGTAGTCCAGCGCAGCGGCGGGATTATGGATGGAGCACGGACCAATGACGACCAGCAGGCGGTCATCCTTGCCCGTCATGATATTGTGGATACGGCGACGCGTGCTGCTGATCAACGACTCCGCGATGGTGCCCTGAATTGGGAAAAACCGGATCAAATGTTCTGGCGGCGGTAACACGGTAATGTCCTTGATGCGTTCGTTGTCGGTCTGACCGGTGCGGTCAGTGGCGTTGGCGACAGCGTTCGCATACCAGGCATCGGTACTGGCAGCAGTGGATTTGGCAGTCATGGCGAAGCTCCTCAATTCATTAAAAAAAAGTCATAAAAAAACCGCCGGGGTGGCCGGCGGTTTTTTGGAAGATCAGGACGTTTGATTCAGGTACGTTCAGAACTCTCTACCGCCGCAGGCGCTTGAGAACCAAAAATAGCTAAAGAAAAAACAGAACGAATCCATGACGCTAAATGTAGCACAGTCAAGTTTGATGTCATCCGGGATTCGATCCGGGGTCGCAATGCCAATGCCTCAAGCAGTCCCCCCCACTGTCAACCCGTCAATACGCAGCGTCGGTTGGCCCACACCCACTGGGACGCTCTGCCCCTCTTTGCCGCAAGTGCCGACACCACTATCGAGCTTCATGTCGTTGCCAATCATGCTGACACGGGTCAGCGCATCGGGGCCGTTACCCACAATGGTGGCCCCCTTCACCGGGTAAAGAATCTTGCCGTTTTCCACCCAGTAAGCTTCGCTTGCCGAGAACACAAACTTGCCCGAGGTGATATCGACCTGACCGCCACCAAAATTAGTGGCATACAAGCCCTTTTTGATGCTTGCCACAATTTCTTCCGGGGCTGACGAGCCACCGAGCATGTAGGTATTGGTCATGCGCGGGATCGGCGTGTGCGCGTAGCTCTCGCGCCGACCATTGCCGGTGGACACCACACCCATCAGGCGCGCGTTCATGGCATCCTGGAGGTAGCCCCTGAGGATGCCGTCTTCGATCAGCACATTGCGCTGGCTGGTGTTGCCCTCGTCATCGACATTGAGCGAACCACGCCGGTCTGAAAGGGTGCCATCGTCGAGCACCGTGACGCCCTTGGCCGCCACGCGCTGGCCGACCCGACCGCTGAACGCGCTGGAACCTTTGCGGTTGAAGTCGCCCTCCAGCCCGTGGCCAATCGCCTCGTGCAACAAGATGCCAGGCCAGCCGGGCCCGAGTACTACGGTCATTTCACCGGCTGGCGCCGGACGCGCCTCCAGGTTGGTCAACGCCGCCTGGACCGCCTCATCAACATACCTTTTAATGATCGCGTCGTCAAAATAAGCAAAGCCAAAACGTCCGCCACCACCCGCTGAACCGACCTCGCGCCGGCCCTTTTGCTCAACAAATACCGTGACCGACAGACGCACCAGCGGGCGCACGTCGGCCGCCAGCGTGCCATCGGCGCGCGCTACCATGACCACGTCATATTCCGCAGCCAAGCCAGCCATGACTTGTGCCACGCGCGGGTCTTTGGCGCGGGCGAGTTGTTCGACTTTCTCAAGCAACTTGACCTTGGCGGTACTGTCAAGCGTGGCTATCGGGTCCAACCCGGGGTACAACGAGCGCACAGATGCTATTTTTTTTGTAGCTACCCGCGACCGCCCCACCTTGGCTGAAGCTGAAATTGACCTGACAGTTCGGGCGGCATCAAGCAGCGAGGCCTCGGAGATGTCATCCGAATAGGCAAATGCCGTTTTCTCGCCACTGACGGCGCGCACCCCGACTCCTTGGTCGATGCTGAAAGAGCCGGTTTTGACAATGCCTTCTTCCAGACTCCAGCCCTCGGAGCGGGTGTACTGAAAATACAGGTCCGCTTCGTCCACCTTATGCGCCTTGATTTCCGCCAGGGCGCTCGACAGATGAGATTCATCCAGCCCAAACGGCGTGAGCAATAAGGACTTGGCAACAGCCAAGCGTTCAAGAGTAGGTTGGCGAGAGATCATGGGCCCATTTTAGGTGCTGCGTCGATAATCCCTACATTCCGATGCCCAAAAATGCCGTTCCTCCAATACTGACGAATTCAGTCTCGCGCCTGGCTCAAGTTCAGCCCGTGTGGATCGCAGTGCTCGTCTTTTTGCTGGCAGCCCTCACCAGCGGGACGCTGATCTGGCAACTCGAACGCAACCGGATAGAGCATCAACGCGCTGAAGTTTACACACTGGCGCAAGACCACGCGCGGGCAGCCCAGGAGCACGTTGACCGCGCCCTTTCCGCCATCTATACGCTAGCCGCCCTGGTGCAGCAAGGTCATGGCACAGTGAGCAATTTCGATCAAGTGGCCACCAAAATGCTGCCGTTTTACCCCGGCGTGTCGGTGCTGATACTGGCCCCAGGCGGTGTCATCAGCCACGCCATCCCACTGGCGGGCAATGAAAAGGCGATTGGCCTCGATCTGCTGAAAGACCCGGTGATGCACAGGGAAGCGCTGCTGGCGCGTGACACCGGACGGCTCACACTGGCGGGGCCATTTGAACTGGCCCAAGGCGGCTTGGGGCTTGTGGCCAGGTTGCCCATCTACTTTGACGACCCTCAGGAACAGCCCAAATTCTGGGGCTTTGCCAACGTGGTGATGCGGTTTCCTCAGGCCCTGGAGTCAGTCCAGTTGCCCGATCTGTTGCGTCGCGGGTTGGACTACAAACTGTGGCGCGTCAACCCCGAAACAGGGCAAACCCAGAGTATCGATGAGTCGCAGACAGCGCCACTGATCGACCCGGTGAGAAAAAGTTTTGAAGTGCCCAACGGAGGATGGACACTGAGCGTGGCACCGCGCCTGGGCTGGAATGACGCGACCGGGTTGACCATCAAGGCGGCCATGGGGCTGTTATTTTCCGCGCTGCTGGCTTATCTGGCTGAACTCTTGCTACGACAAAGAGGCCACAAGATCGACCTGGAAACCCAGGTCGCCCAGCGCACCACCGACATCCAGGAATCAAGGATTCAGCTCGCCGCCACGCTGGAAGCGATACCCGACCTCTTGTTCGAAATGGACCTGCACGGGCGTTTCCTCAACTGCCACTCTCCACGATCCGAGCTGCTCACGGGACCGGTGCAGGACTTGCTGGGTCGAACGGTCTCTGAGGCGCTTCCGAGATCGGCGGCCGGAGTTGTCCTTGGCGCCTTGCAGCAGGCGCACAGCGCCGGCTTGAGCAGCGGTCAGCAATTTGAATTGGCCCTGCCGCACAGGAACAGGTGGTTCGAACTGTCGGTGGCGAGCAAGCCGGTGATGGCCGGACTTGAGCCGCGCTTCATCATGATCGCGCGCGACATCACCAAGCGCAAACATGCCGAGCAGGACGTGCAAAGGTTAGCCTACTTCGATGCGCTCACCGGCTTACCCAACCGCACCCTGCTCAATGACCGCATCAGCCATGCACTAAGCGAAGCAGCACGCCGGCAGGAAACTCTGGCCTTGCTGTTTCTGGATCTGGATCACTTCAAGAACATCAACGATACGCTGGGGCACGGTGTCGGCGACCAACTGCTGGTGGTGCTGGCCGAGCGCATGCAGTCGGCCGTGCGCGAACAAGATACCGTGGCGCGCCTGGGCGGCGACGAATTCATCCTGCTGCTGCCCGACACCAGTGCCATCGGCGCGGCGCGCGTCGCTCAGAAATTGCTGTATTCCGTCAGCCAGCCAGTTCAAATCGGTCTCCACGAACTGGCGGTGACACCCTCGGTGGGCATTGCCCAATTCCCCAAGGACGGGGAAGACCCGGAGACCCTGACCAAACACGCCGACATTGCCATGTACCGCGCCAAGGCAAGCGGACGCAACAGTTTCCAGTTTTTCACCCCTGAAATGCAGGTTCATTCGGCTCGCTCGCTGCAACTGGAAAGCGCCTTGCGTCGCGCACTCGAACGCGACCAGTTGCAGTTGCACTATCAACCCCAGTTGTCGCTACTGAGTGGTCAAATTGTCGGCGTCGAAGCGCTGCTGCGCTGGCACCATCCCGAGCTGGGCTGGGTGTCGCCCGCGGAATTCATTCCAATTGCGGAAACCAGCGGTCAGATTCAAAAAGTCGGCGAATGGGTCTTGCGCACCGCCACCCGGCAGGCCAGACAGTACCTGGATCAGGGCCTGCCGGCCATGACGATGTCCGTCAACCTCTCGGCCGTGCAGTTTCGTCACCCTGATCTTCCAGAGCTAGTGCAGGCCATCTTGACTGAGGCGCAACTCCCGCCGCAATTTCTGAAGCTCGAATTGACCGAAGGCGTGGCACTGCATGATCCACAGGGTGCGATCACGATACTGGAGCGTCTGCACCGCCAGGGCGTGCGCATTTCGATCGATGACTTCGGCACCGGCTACTCGTCGCTGAGCTACCTCAAACGCTTTCACGCCTCCCAACTCAAGATTGACCAGTCATTTGTACGCGACATCACAGACGACCCGGAGGACCGTGCCATCGTCAACGCCATCATCAGCATGGCCCACAGTCTGGGCATATCCACCATTGCCGAAGGTGTCGAAACCCAGGCGCAACTGACGCTGTTGCGTGAACAGGGCTGCAATGAAGTACAGGGCAATTTCTTCTGCGAACCCAAATCGCCTGAGGAGTTGGTGGAGTTTCTACGCCCGCAAGGCGCTTGACTGGTTGGAGACAGGGCTTGCTCGTTTCGCGCAGCGACGGTCTGTCCCGCAAGTTTTCAGGATTGCACCAGCCGCTTCGATCTGGCGATCGACATCAGGATGCCCAGCCCCATACCCAGCGTCACCATGGCGGTGCCGCCGTAACTGATAAACGGTAGCGGCACCCCCACCACCGGCACAATGCCGCTGACCATGCCCATGTTGACAAAGGCGTAGGTAAAAAAGATCAGGGTGATGCTACCTGCCAGCAACCTTGAGAACAGCGTCGGCGCTTGCAGGGCAATGGCCAGGCCACGCAGGATCAAAAACACAAAACCACCAATCAACAGCAGATTGCCGAACAGGCCGAACTCCTCGGAAAATGAGGCGAAGATAAAGTCGGTGGTGCGCTCGGGAATGAACTCCAGATGGGTTTGCGTGCCCTGCATGAAACCTTTGCCCCAAAAGCCGCCTGAGCCGATCGCAATCATGCCCTGAATGATGTGAAAGCCCTTGCCCAACGGATCCCGCGTGGGGTCCAGCAGGGTACAAATGCGCTGTTGCTGGTAGTCATGCAAGACTGGCCAACGCACGCCATCGGCACACAACTGCGGCTCAAAACCCACCACCAGCGCCACACCGACCACACCCAGCAGCACCGGCGGCAGAATCCATTTCCAGGATAAACCGGCGAAGAAAATGATCGATATGCCCGCCGAGAGCACCAAAATGGCGGTGCCCAGGTCGGGCTGGCGCACGATCAGACCAATCGGCAGCGCCAGCAACACGACCGCCACCGCAAAGTCCAGCGCCCGCAACTGTCCTTCGCGCTTCTGGAACCACCAGGCCAGCATCAGGGGAACAGCAATCTTGAGAATTTCACTCGGCTGAATAATCACGCCCACATCCAGCCAGCGCCGCGCCCCTTTTTTTGTCACCCCCATCACCGCCACGGCCACCAACAGCGTCACACCCAGCACATACAGCGGCAGCGCCAGCGCCATCAGCCGCTGCGGCGAAATTTGAGCCACCACAAACATGATGAACCCCGCCAGCAGCATGTTGCGCCCATGGTCTTCAAACCGGCTACCCTGGTCATGGCCCGACGAATACATCGTCAGCAACCCGGCACAGGCCAGCAAAAACACGGCAAATGCCAGCGGGCCATCAAAGCCACGGAACCAGGGAGCAACACGCCGCCACAGCGGAGGGGTTTCAAATACAACGGACATGGGAAGATTATCGCCACTATCATCCGGTCCATGCCCACCTCACGTCCCCTCACTCACCTGCTCTACCTGCACGGATTTCGTTCGTCGCCCGAATCGGCCAAGGCGCGCCGCATGGCGCAGCAGATGACCACCCGGCATCCAGAAGTCACATGGTGGTGCCCACAATTGCCACCCTCGCCGCGCGAAGCTTGCCAGATGTTGACGCGAGGCTTGAAGGACTGGCCGCGTGAATCGATGGCGGTGATCGGTTCTTCCTTGGGCGGTTTTTATGCCACCTGGGTGGCAGAACTGACCGGCTGCAAGGCGGTGCTGCTCAACCCGGCGGTCGATCCGGCACGCGATCTGGCGCAATACATTGGTGAGCAAACCTGCTGGCAGGATCCACAGGAACGATTTTTCTTCCGCAGCGAGTTTGTGCAGGAGTTGCGTGACTTGGCGTGTGCAAACACGACGCGACCCGAACGCTATCTGGCCATCATCGCCAAGGGCGACGAGCTGCTGGACTGGCACGAGGCATACGCCCGCTACGCTGGTGCCCAGATCCGCCTGCTCGAAGATGGCGACCATGCCATCAGCGACTTTGAGGTGCAAATGCCCGCGCTGTTGACGTTTTTGGGGCTGAGTTAGTCATCTCAAATCCCGGCATTCAGGTCTGCGCAGTTCACATCGCCCAAATTCTGGCTGGTGTCGCCGGTCGGTTGGCCGGCAGCGTGGGCTGGCAGGCTTGAGAGGCCCGCCAGGGCGACGGCGGCGGTAAGCGCCTTGAGATTAAAACAACGTTGCATGTGTGACCTTCCGAAGTTAAAGAAAACCATCTCGCTGCGCCGCGACCTATGTGTTGAAACGGCCGTTTGCGTAACGATGGGGTGACTTTAGGGAGGAGCGCGGGATTGGGGCATACGCCGAGTGGCGTATCGGGGGCGACGACCGCATGTCGACCAATTGCCGTCAGTGACCAGTGACCGCTGCAAGACACCGCGATACCGGGCTTCTTCATACCCCGTACAGTTGGCGCTCATCATTAACTGCGAAGAGCGCGACCGATTCAGACGCGATTTGCTATGGATTGTTGTCTTTCTTTGCGTTAGATCAAACATAGGCTGCCCTCTTGAGTTCAATCTGCTGCCTTCGGTAAGTTTGTTTTTGGAAGCAGACCCATGAACTATCGATTCAGACCTAGACGCCTCACCGCCGATCGCTGCGTGCGTACTGTTGTGGCCACGCCCAAACAGAGCGTCGTCACCTCGCAGCTAATCACGCCTCTCTTAAACATGTGATTTTGCAAAGGACCTTCGCTATGCCTGAACGCGCTGTATTTCAAACCATATGCCACCGCCACTTGGTCAGCGTGCGGCCGTCTGCCAGTGTGTTGGAAGCGGTTTGGTTAATGACCGCCGAAAATTGTGGCAGCGTTCTCATCATTGACGCCGCCGGGCCCCTGTTGGGCATTCTCACGGAACACGACCTATTGACACGTGTGCTCGCAAAGGGACTCAATCCGCAAACGACGCACGTGTCTGACGTAATGACCCATGACCCGCACAGCGTGGGGCCTGACGTGAAGGTAGCTGAAGCGGTGTTGATCATGATTGAGCACGGTATCGGATACCTGCCTGTCGTTTCTCCAGCATCCAAAATTCTGGGAGTGTTTTCGACGCGCGACGCGCTCCCACGCGAGCTTGACGACGCGGTGAGTCTGGCAGAGTTCAATGATCAGGTGAACGACGCTTTGGCTTGATTGACGAGTTTGCCAAGCCCAATGCGGGCGCAGTCTGCTTTCATTCTTCGAAACAAGTATGAAATGCTGGCGCTCTACATAAATGGTTCGACGCGTTTAAGCAATTCTTCCAGACCCGGTTCCTTTGGATTGCGCGGCTTGCCGGGGTGGATGATGGACACTTGGCAACTCTCTGCCGCCTCCACCAACTGTGCGTAGGTTCCGGCATTGATGTCGGCGATAAACGCCTGTTTGTTCCCGTCGTACGCAAACATCTTGTTGTTGATCGTGGTGCACTCGTTGCAGGTCGAACAACGTGCGGTTTCAATGTAGGCTTCGTCAGGCGATCTTTCCGGTTCCTGCTCCACGGTCGCGGTCACCGCCAATGGCGCAGTGTCCGTCGTCGCGGTCGCTACCGGGCCGGTCACGGTTGCAGCCTGCGTTTCGGTCGCCCGCTGCATGCGCTCTTCCCAGGACTTTTTCTCGCGCGCCAGCAGCGCTTCTGCGTGTGAATTGTGGACGCCGCCAAGTTCCTGCAGGCTGTGCCACATTTCGCGACAGCGACGCGCTTGCCGGATCAGAGGTTCGTCAACGATCAATTTTTGCAGCACGTTGTTGGCGTCGATCATCATCACGCTCGGTACCTTGTCCGGCAGGCCCTTGCGCTCGCCTGTCAGGGATTCGTCGACCGGGATCATGCTGCCATTCCACTTCTCCCGTGGGATCCGTGCCAAGTGGCTGGCGTAGCGCCGGTCACTGGCAATGAAATCGACCAGCGTGAAGGCAAGGTCCTCTGAAACCCGCTGGTGCTGCTCGTCCTCGTAGGCAAAGGCCTGGATCGGCCAGTCAAGATCAAGCTGTGAATTGGCCTCAAGGTAGAAGCGTGACGCCCAGTTCGGGCCCGCCGACGGATCGTAGGTGAAGGCCGGGAAGGCGCGCGACTCCATTGCGGCGGCCGCCACCAGATAGGGCGGCACCCCGGATGCCCCGGCGCTGGCGCCAGAAAACACGCTGAACAGGGCCGGGCCACGATAGCCCAGGCCGCGCAGCATGCGCTCGCGGAAGCGGTACAGGTTGGAGCTGCTTGACTGTAGTACGTACACTTCGTTGAGTCCGATCGCCATGTTGGCGATTTGCCTGCTGCGCACGCCGGACGTGAGCTTGCCGTCACGGTCGGGTGACTCTTCAAGGATGTCGTCTATCTGCAGCAAGACCTTGATTGGCAAGCCCGAGGAAAGAATTTCCATTAAATGGGCGTGCTCAAGGTCCTGCATCGTTTCAGCGTTAAGGCAGACCAGATAGTCAGGAAACTCTGCCAGGTCCTGCGGATCAAGCCCGTTTGCACCAAACTGTTCGAACAGGGCGTCGTGCCTGGATTCGCTGTACTGGCCGCTGATCTCGAGTTCGGCGATGGCAATCGCCCTGGCGAGTTCGATCAGCTTCGGGCTGCGCTCGCGCAGCGCCGAAAGTGCCTCGGCGCAACTGTTGAACAGGAAAGAGTAGGGTTTTGTCGCACTGGTCCTGGCCGCCGACGCCGCGTCAGCGGGGATGAAGCGCTGCGTGTTCAAGGTATCGAGCAGCTGGCCGATGCGTAGGCGCCGACTCTCGGGAAACTTGTCCCTCGGCAGCGCCTTCGAGAGCATGCACGACATCACGTTGAAGTCAAACGTGTTACTGAAACCGGCTCCAACTGCCGTTTTCAGGTTTTTGGCGCTGCGCCCTGCGTCAGAGCGCTCATAGTCGGCCTTGATGATGTCAGACAGCTTCAGTACCAGCCGGTCGATCTTCTTGCGAAAGGTCGCGGCCTTTTGGCTTTGCACCGCGGCCCATCCATGCTGTAGCAGGCGCAAGGGCAGCGTAGCGTCGCAGTCAAGCACGGCGCCGTTGACCTTGATTGCGGCGCGCACTCGGCGCAAGCTGTCTTCCAGTGATTTGTCCGCCGTCCTGGCGAGTTGACCGGCCGCCTTGTCCCACAGCTCAAAAAGCGAGCCGACCGCACCGCCAGCGGCAAGCGTGCGAATTTCCTGCTCCAGTCGCAGCGCGTGCTTTCTGATGCGCTCGCTGTCGCCACCGGGGGCGATGCTTGCCAGTGCCCGGTCGATAAGGCCTGATAGCGATTGCGCGAACTGGTCATCGGCACGACCGTCGACCAGTACCAGCGGAAAATCATAGCGAAGTTGGGTCAGTTCCCGATAACCGGCAAACAGGGCAGGGCGCAGGTCCAGGCCATTAACCGCGTCCAGGTGCTCGGCGGGGCGCCTGCCGGTCAAGAAAAAAGCAACTTGTGCTTGCGTATCTGCTTCCATGACTTTATCTACCTGCCTTCTGTGCTGATTGCTGCGGCCAGACCGTGTACTTGTCCAGTTCAGCATTGAGTCCGGTGCGCGTCAATTCGGGTGTGCGCAGCTTGTCCGACAGTCGCAGGTTCTCGTAACACGGAAC
>JADGRK010000288.1 GCA_017880985.1 Rhodoferax sp.
CCACAATGATCAAGACTGACAACAGCCCTGCCAGTGCCAAGCCGCTGCCCCACAGGGCCAAGCGCAATAACCATGTCATGGCATTGGCGCTGCGATCAGGATTGCGAGGCGGTCTGGTTTCGTTGTGCGAGGATTCGGAGGGCATAAAAAAATTTGTATAAACGCGCCGGAATTTTGGAAATGATGTTATCAAGGCAATGGCGCGGCAGTATCTATCATCGCTGATGACTAAGCGCTATGAGCTCTGCTGACGAACGGATGTGTGTAACATCTGAACACAAAACGTGTACTTTTGACAACGTCTGTAACCACCTGAAGTCCGAAAAACCTTTGCCCGACAATAAGCTTGCTGCTAGTATTCAAGTGAATTGTTAAGTTTCGCTGATTTTTGATTGGCCTGTTTCAGGGGATAGTTTTGGTCTCTTCGGGATCCTTGTTTAATCGTCAACCGGCACCTATGCTGGGTTTGGATATCAGTTCTTCCAGTGCCAAGCTGGTTGAATTGGGTCACGACAGAGATGGAAATCTGGTGCTTGAACATTGCGCGATTGTGCCGCTTGGGCGCGGCTGGATCACGGACGGCAACATTGAAAAGTTTGACGAGGTGGCCGATGCGGTGCGTCGTCTGGTGAAAAAAGCGGGCACTAAAACGAAGAATGTGGCAATGGCTTTGCCGCCTTCGGCAGTGATCACGAAAAAGATTATCCTCCCGAGCGGGATGTCTGACCAAGAGCTTGAAGTGCAGGTCGAGACCGAAGCTAATCAGTATATCCCGTTCCCGTTGGACGAGGTCAGTCTCGATTTCTGCGTGTTGGGGCCGAGCGCTTCGTCTGCTGGCGACATCGAGGTTCTGATTGCCGCATCGCGTCGGGAGAAAGTGCAAGACATTCAAGGCTTGGCCGAGGCGGCGGGTTTGAAACCGGTGATTGTGGATGTCGAGTCTTATGCATCGCGCTTGGCCGCGGCTCGTTTGATTGGGAACCTGGCGAACAAGGGGGTCGGAAGCATCGTCGCCCTATTTGAAGTTGGCGCGCTGACCACCAGCATGCAAGTCATTCGTGACGAGGAAGTTTTATATGATCGGGATCAGGCTTTTGGCGGCGCCCAATTGACGCAGTTGATCGTGCGCCAGTACGGGTTTTCACTGGAAGAAGCTGAGAGCAAGAAGCGCCGCGGTGAATTACCTGATGACTACGCAGCGACCGTATTACGTCCGTTTGTGGAAAGCATGGTGCAGGAAATTGCGCGTGCCTTGCAGTTTTTCTTTACCAGCACGCCACATAACAAGATCGATTACGTGATGCTGGCAGGCGGCTCGGCCGCTTTGTCTGGTTTGACGGCAGCCGTGACCAAGCAAACCACGTTTGCCTGTACTCTGGTTAATCCATTCGAAGGCATGGAGATGGGATCTGCGGTGCGTTTGAGCAAAATGACGCGGGAAGCACCTTCCTACCTGACAGCATGCGGATTGGCTTTGCGGAGGTTCATGCAGTGATCCTGATCAACCTGCTCCCGCACCGCGAAGCGGCGCGCAAACGGCGCCGGGATGTTTTTAACGTCAGCCTCGGTGTTTCGGCCCTGGTCGGTGGTCTGCTGGCCGGCATCGTCTTCCTTTGGTTTCAAGCTCAATTGTCGGTGCAACAAGGGAAAAACCAGATCCTGCAGACCGAGATCAAGCGTTTTGACGAGCAAATCAAGGACATTGCCGGCCTGGAAGCTGAAATTACTGCCTTGGTAGCGCGCCAGCAAGCCGTGGAAGATTTGCAGGCCGACCGCAATTTGCCAGTTCACCTGCTGACAGAACTGGTCAAGCAACTGCCGGACGGGGTTTACCTCGCCAGCATGCGGCAAGACAATCAGACCGTGACTTTGCAAGGTGATGCTCAATCCAATGAACGGGTCTCTGAACTGTTGCGAAATCTCGGCAACAACACCCCCTGGTTCACCAAGCCGGAGTTGGTTGAAATTGTGGCAGGTACCGTCGCGCTGACGCCGCGTGACCAGCGTCGCATTGCCAGATTCACCATTCGTGTCCGCTTGGTCCGCGCCAGCGAGGCTGAAAAGGCCCGGGCGGCGGCTTCGGCCCTGGCGCTTGCAGCCTCATCTCCTGTCAAAAAATAGCAGCAGGACATCATGGCAAGCAAACCTTCATTGAATTTTGACTTCCCTGCGCTGCAGCAAAAGCTGCTGTCGCAATTTCGTGACCTCGACCCCAGGGATCCTTACAAATGGCCTTCGTTGCCGCGCTATGCACTGTTTGTCACCATCGCCGCTGTGGTGCTGGTTGCGCTGTGGTTTCTGTGGTTGAGCTCGGCGGCAGACGAGCTGACGGCGGAGCAAGGCAAAGAAGTCAAGTTGCGCGAAGAGTACAAAGTCAAGCTGGGCAAGGCAGTCAATCTGGAAGCCCTGAAGAAACAACGTGAGCAGGTTCAGCAGTATGTCACTCAACTGGAGAAACAGTTGCCCAGCAAGGCCGAGATGGACGCTTTGCTGTCAGACATCAACCAGGCCGGTCTGGGACGCAGTCTTCAGTTTGACCTTTTCCGTCCCGGCCAGGTGGCGGTTAAGGACTACTACGCCGAGTTGCCGATTGCGCTGCGCGTGACCGGTCGCTATCACGACATGGGTGCTTTTGCGGCTGACATTGCCAATCTTTCACGTATCGTGACACTCAACAACCTGACCATCGTGCCGGTCAAGGAGGGAACCCTGGTGATGGACGCCACCGCGAAAACCTTCCGTTATCTCGATGCCGATGAAGTCAGCGCGCAGCGCAAGGCGGCCGCGCCAAAAGGGGGCAAGAAATGATTCTTGGACCTAGACTGTTGCTGGTGTCCATGCTGCTGGCGTTGACCGCTTGCGGCGCCAACGGTGAGGACGAATTGCGTCAATGGATGAGCGAGCAAAAGAGCCAGACCCGGCCTAAAGTCGCCCCCATTTCCGAGCCCAAACAATTCAAGCCGGAAGACTACACCCAGGTCGCGGCGATAGAGCCGTTCAGCAACCAGAAACTGACGCAGGCACTTAGGCGCGAGTCGACTCAAGCGGTGACCAACGGCGCCTTGATCGCGCCCGAGTTGGCGCGCCGCAAGGAGCCGCTCGAAGCTTTTCCGCTCGATGCCATGGCGCTGGTGGGCAGTCTGGTCAAGGCCGGACAGCCGGTGGCACTGGTCAAGGTGGACAACTTGTTGTACCAGGTCAGACCCGGCAACTACCTTGGACAAAATTATGGTCGCGTGATGAAAATCAGCGAGACGGAAGTCACACTGCGTGAAATCGCGCAAGACGCGGCGGGCGAGTGGATTGAACGCGCTGCCACATTGCAGTTGCAAGAGAGGTCGAAATGAACAAAATTATCCTGGCACTGGCGCTTCTGCTGGCGGCGCTTGGCTCGCAGGCCCAGACCGCGATTGAAGCGGTATCGGGGTCGATCCAGAGTGGCGTTGAAGTCGTCCGGATTGACCTGACGCAGCCGCTGGCGGCCATTCCGAGTGGCTTTTCAATCCAGTCGCCGGCCAGAATTGCGCTTGATTTCCCGGGGGTTTCAAGCGCCATGGGTCGCTCCACAGTTGAGCTCAACCAGGGTAATTTGAGGTCGGTGAGCGTGGTCCAGGCGGGCGACCGGACCCGCGTCGTGCTCAACCTCAAACAGGCAACTGCCTACAAAGCCCAGTTGCAGGGCAAATCGCTGCTGGTGGTGCTCGATGCAGTGGCAGTTGCGGCACCCGCGGCGGCGGCGACGCCGATTTTTGCGGAGAACCAGAGTCGCGATACCCTGCCAATCAAAGACCTCGATTTCCGGCGCGGCGATGAGGGCGCCGGGCGTATTGTGGTGACACTACCGAACAACCAGGTCGGTGTGGATATTCGCCAGCAGGGCCAGAAACTGGTGGTTGAGTTCATGAAATCGACCTTGCCCGAAGGTTTGCGCCGCCGCATGGACGTGGCCGACTTCGGCACCCCGGTGCAGACCGTGACGACGTTTCAGGTGGGTGACCGGGTACGCATGGAAATCGAACCCAAAG
>JADGRK010000289.1 GCA_017880985.1 Rhodoferax sp.
AGAGCGTTTTCAAATCCGGCACGAGCGCTTGACCTTTGCCCACAGCGACTGGGCTGGCTACTCGGTGTTTGAGGAGGCGTTTACGCTGGGGCATTTCGCCGCCTGAGCGCGCCTCAGGCCATTTTCCATCCCCTGTGCGCTCCAAAGTCTGCAGCAGCTTACAGTATCAGGCTGCCAGAGCGGCGACGTCCTGATTGGCTGCTTTACCGGTCGCGGCTGCGATGTCGGCACGGGCGGCGCTCAGTGCAGCAGCCTTGGGCGTTTCGCCCATTGCAACGCCTTCGGCGCGAACACAACGCACGTCGGTGATGCCGAAAAAACCAAAGATAACCTTGAGATAGCTTTCCTGGTGTTCCATCGCCTGACCGCCTTCACTGGTCGAGTAAACGCCACCGCGCGTTGATACCACGATCACCGTCTTGCCGGTCGCAAGACCCATGGCACCCTGGTCGGTGTACTTGAAGGTGCGGCCGATTTGCGCGAGACGGTCGATCCAGGCCTTGAGCTGGGTCGGGATCGTGAAGTTATACAGTGGTGCGCCAACCACGATCACGTCGGATGCGAGAAACTGGCTGACCAATTGCTCGGAGAGCGCATTCTCAAAGCGCTGCGCTTGGGTTGGTTCGGCCTGGACGCCTGACTTGATGCCCATTGCATCCGCGCTGAAATGACTGGGGGCATTCAAGGCCAGGTCCAGGTGCTCAACTTGGGTGTCGGGATGGTTCTTGCGCCATTCGGCGACTACTTCAGCGCTGAGTTGGCGGGAAACGGAGTGGGTGCCCAGGATGCTGGAATCGACGTGCAGAAGTTTCATGATCAATGCATTCTTTCGTGGAAAGTGCCGACACTGAAGTTGGTCGGCCTGGGGATGATTCTATTTATGAATCGATTGATTGATAAGTCATCAAAAATGCGTTATACCGTATCAAAAATAGGACAATGTATCCATGCAAGACCTCAATGACATGATCTTCTTTGCCGAAGTGGCCGAGCGCGGCAGCTTTACTGCGGCCGGTCGGGCCTTAGGGTTGCCCAAGTCGCGACTCTCACGGCGAGTGGCCAGCCTGGAGGCGCAACTGGGCGTGCAACTCATGCAACGCAGCTCACGCAAGCTGTCACTCACGCAGGCCGGTGAGCTTTATTTGCGCTACTGCGTTGAGATGCGCGATGCGGCACAGGCCGCGCATGAAGCCATTGCTCAGGTGCAGACCGAGCCTCATGGAACCGTCCGATTGAGTTGTCCAGTCACGCTGGCACAGAGTGCCATGGGGCCACTGCTGCCTGGCTTCATGCAACGCTATCCGCAGGTGCGCGTCGAAATGCGGGTGCTCAACCGGCCCGTCGATCCAGTCGAGGATGGCGTTGATATTGCGTTGCGAGTACGACCTCAAATTGAAGACAGTGCAACGCTTGTCGCGAAGACTTTTGGCGTCAGCCGCCTCATTCTGGTGGCCAGTCCGGATCAGTTGCGCTGGCAAGGCCCTGTGCTGAAGCCAGTAGATTTGTCGCGGCTCGATACCGTATCAATGTCGGTTGGCGAAAGCCAAACCAGCTGGCGGCTTGAAGGCCCGCTTGGCGAGGTCATCGTCCATTCGCACGAACCTCGCTATATGGCCGACGACCTGCTGACGCTCAGCTTCGCGGTGGTTCAGGGCACTGGCGCTGCGATGCTGCCTGATTACATGTGCCGGGCACACTTAAGAGCCGGTCGGCTGGTCGAGATACTGCCGGGCTGGGGACCGCCGCCGGGCATCGCGCATGCCATGTTCCCTGCGCGGCGTGCACTGTTTCCTCCAGTACGCCACCTGTTGGATTTCTTGTCTGAGAATTTGAAAGTCGACGGATCCTATGACTTCGCTGGCTGAAACGCATTGGCGCGGGACATTGCAGTGCGCATTTTGCTCATCGAGCGTCATAGCAAGGAATCAACCCATTCCTCTCGTCTTGATCGGTCGATTTGTTTCGCGCAACTGCCATGCCGCGACAAGCACAAGTGAGAGCGTTCGATTTGGTGGGGTCAGGCCATTTGGGCGAACGTAGCGGTGTTGGACGGAAAGTGCGTATAGGGTCAGTTGTTCCTACTTCGTATCAATGTAGCCACAAGATCCTCATGCTGTCGCATCGGCTTTGGATGCTCGCCAGGCTCCATAAGCTGCGGCTGCGGCGTTCAGAGCATTTCCGAACATTTGCCACCAAGAGTCATAAGCCCAGGCGTTGTACATCCAAAACGCAGCCACACCCACCATCGCGACCCTCAAGGCAGCCCCTCGCATGTAAAACATGGCGTAGGTAGCAAGCATTGAACCGGCTGTTGTAAAAACGGTGGTCATGCCGTTCCACGTTAGCACCCCGATGAGCAGCGTAACAGTCAGGAATACCACACAGGAAACCAGTTTGGTGAGGTGACTTCGACCTTGAACGGCTGACGCTGAAGCCTGGCGCCCTACGCTCAGCATGCTTAACGCCGCTGCGCTCTGCGCACCCATCAGCAAGTTGTTCGCAGCCCACAGCGCAGAAGCCCATCCTGTGGAGTGGCGCAATGAGCGATCAGATGTGCGGACAAGTCCGGCGACATTGACGGATAGAGCGGCCAGACCGGTTAAGTGAACGAGGATGGGGGTCATTGATTTGGAGTGACAAGCGCTTGGCACCGCCGTTTGGAACTGCAGAGAGGAGAATTCTAAGGGTTAACCCCAATCCTTGCAGTCCTCAGGTTTTCCCTCATCAACTGATGCCAGTTCCGTGATGTGCGCGAAGCCAAACTGCTTGAGTTGGTGACGAAGTTAGGCGATGACGTCAAGATCGTCGTTGGCCCCGTGCGTCGGCGGACCGGCAAGATCGAGTTGCAATTCGCCTGATCTGTTGATCGTCGCTGCGCCTGGAGTTGCGCAAGCGGGGCCAACTTCAGACGATCACCGACCCGTCACCGCGAAAACCAGCGATGCAGTCGCGATTGGATCCGAGGGGTCAGACGCGTGCGGTTGTAGGCGTCCGCCGCCTTCTTGATCGCTTCGGCCTGCGTCGGGTAGGCGTGGATGACCCGGGCGAGCGTGCGTAGACCGATACCTGCCACCATCGCCAGAGTGATCTCGTTGATCATGTCCCCGGCATGGTGGGCAACGATGGTGGCGCCGAGAATCTGATCTGTTCGCTCTCTGACGTGGATTTTCACGAAGCCTCCATCCTCGCTGTCGGTCACCGCACGATCAACTTCGTGCATTGGGATGGTGAAGGTCTTAATCGGGATGCTCTGGCGGTTGGCCTCCCGCACATACAGGCCGACGTGTGCGATTTCCGGGTCGGTGAAGGTGCACCACGGGATGACCAGCGCGCTCAACCGCTCGCGACCGCGGAACAGCGCGTTCTGTACCACGATGCGCGCCGAGGCTGTGGCGGTATGGGTGTACTTGTCCTTCAGGGAGACGTCCCCGGCGGCATAGATATGCGGATTGCTGGTGCGCAGAAAATCGTCGGCACGAATGCCGACGCTGGCATCGTAGTCAACGCCTGCAGCTTCCAGGTTAAGCCCTTCAACATTCGGCGAACGGCCAATGCTGATGAAGATCGCATCGACTGCGATTGTGTATTTATAGTCGTCGCTGACCAGATCGACCAGTTTCTGTCCATCTTCCACGCGCACCGCAACCACGCTGGTATTCAGACGCACCTCGATGCCGTCGCGCGCAAACGCGTCCGACAGAATCTGTGCCGCGTCGCGTTCTTCCCCGCCAAGAAATATGGGCAGGTCCTGCACGATGGTGGTTTGTGCACCCAAGCGACAGAAAGCCTGGGCCAATTCGCAGGCGAGCGGGCCGCCGCCGATCACCAGCAGGCGGCGCGGCAGTTCGGTCAGCTCGAACACATTCTCGTGGGTCAGGTAGCCGGCCTCCGGGAGGCCGGGAATGACGGAGGAATCCGGTCGCGCGCCGGTCGCGATCAGGGCTTTCTTGAAGTGCAGTTTTTCGCCATCGACGGTCAGCGTATCGGTTCCGGTGAATCGTACTTCGCCGAAAAACATATCC
>JADGRK010000290.1 GCA_017880985.1 Rhodoferax sp.
CCACCAGGGCGGCGGCCAGCCCCACGGTGATCGAGACCTGAGCACCTTTGATGACTTTGCTGAGCACGTCACGACCCAATTGATCGCCACCAAAGGGCAGGGTGTCGGACTTCTCGGTCACGATGGTTTTGAATTTGGCAGCGCGCTCGCGCCATTCCTGGTAACGCGGTGCCAGCGGGTCAACATCGCTGATGTCCACATTGGGGCCGGCGATGGATTCAACGACAGCGGTTTGTGAACCATCGGTGATTTTGCCGATAAAATACGGCGGTGCAAACGGCGTTCCAACTTCTTTTTGCCAGTCCTTGGCCACCAGTCCAAACTGCGCCAGCAGCACCAGCACGATGAAAAAGAGTGTGACGTAAAGCGACAGCATGCCGACGCGGTCTGTCTTCAGGCGCGTCCAGGCCTGCGCCCATACGCCGGGTGATCTGGGCAGCGCCTGCAGGAGTTCAGTACTCATTTCAGGGTCACCCTGGGATCGACAAACTTGTACAAGACATCGGTAATCAGGTTGATCACCATTGTGAGTGCCGCCAGATAGACGGTAGCGGCCTGGATCACAGGATAGTCGCTGCGGTTGACGGCCACCAGAATTTCGCGGCCCAAACCCGGAATCGAGAAGAAGACCTCAATCAAAAAAGAGCCGATGAAAACGCCTGGCAAACCGGTCGCCACATTGGTCAGAATCGGGATCATCGCGTTGCGCAACACGTGTTTGAGCATAATCATGTTTTCCGTGACGCCCTTGGCGCGGGCCGTGCGCACGTAGTCCTGGCCGATTTCATCGAGGAAGAAGCTACGGTAGAGCCGGGTCTCGGGTGCCAGACTCACCAGCACCGCCAGCAGCACCGGCAGCGGCGCATAAGTCGTCAGGTTAGTCCAGGTGCTATTGCTCCAGCCCTGCACCGGGAACCATCCCAGTACAAAGCCAAACAGATATTGGCCGACGATGATATAAACCAGAAAACTCACCGACAGCGCGACCGTGGTCAGAATCATGACCAGCCGGTCGGTCAGGCTGCCGCGTACATAGGCCACCGCCAGACCGGCGATGATGGCCAGTACCACTTGAAGCAGCAGGATCGGGATCATGATGGTCAGCGTGGCGGGAAGCCGAGTGGCAAAAATCTCGGAGATGGCTTCGTTGGTGGTCCAGCTCTTGCCCCAGTTGAAGCTGAAGATCTGTTGCACAAAGACCCAAAGCTGCTGCCACACGGATTTGTCCAAACCCAGCTGCGCCCGCAGTGAGGCGATGCGTTCGGGCGATGACTTCAGACCGGCCATGATCTCAGCTGGGTCCCCGCCAAAAAACTTGAAAAGAAAGAAGATCAGCAGAATTACCCCCAGCAGCGTGGGGACCATCTGCCAGATGCGTCGCAGGATATAAGACAACATTTTTGTACTTCACTTGAGGAGACAACCATGGGTTTACTGACCGGAGGGATTATGCTTGCACCCGTTTGAACGGGTAATGGCGTCCTTATTATGAAAACTAAGTGTTTCCGGCTTTTGTGCTGTGTCTGTCTTGCTCTGCTGGGCGCCGGCGGTCTGCAAGCGCAAAACCGCCCTGTCGAAAAAGTGTTGCGCTACGCCTTTGAAATTGCCGAAACCGGTTTTGATCCGGCGCAGATATCGGACGTGTATTCGCGCATCGTGACGGAAAACATCTTTGATTCACTTTATGGCTACGATTACCTGGCGCGCCCGGCGAAGATTCGGCCAAATGTGGCAGCCGGTATGCCTGTGATCAGTGACGATTTCCGTACCTACACCATCAAGATCAGGTCGGGCATTTACTTTGCTGACGATCCTGCCTTTGGTGGCAAGAAGCGGGAGTTGACGGCGTACGACTTTGTGTACAGCTACAAGCGTATTTTTGACCCCAAGACCAAGAGTCAAATCTATAGTGACCTTGACGAAGAAAAACTGATAGGGCTGAACGAATTGCGACGCGAAGCCGAGAAGCCCGGCGCCAGTTTCGACTATGAAAAGGAAGTGGAGGGCATTCGCGCGCTGGATCGCTACACCATTCAGTTCAATCTGCAGGAGACACGTCCCCGCTTTATCTACCAACTGGCAGATGCCGGCATTTTTGGTGCGGTAGCACGCGAAGTGGTTGAGAAATATGGCGACAAGATCATGGAACACCCGGTGGGCACCGGAGCATTCAAACTTGATCAGTGGACGCGCTCGTCCAAGATGACGTTTGTGCGGAACCCCAATTACCGGGAAGAATTTTATGAGGCGGAGCCGCCGGCTGACGATGCGCGATCACAGGCCATCTACAAGCAAATGAAAGGCAAACGTCTGCCACTGGTGGACCGGGTTGAAATCTCGGTGATCGAAGAGATTCAACCACGTTGGCTCTCTTTTCTGGGCAACGATCAGGATTTCCTGATGTACTTGCCTGCGGCTTTTGCCTATCAGGCGATTCCGAATAACCGGGTGGCGCCCAACCTGGCAAAGAAGCACATTTCGATGGAACGGGTGCCCGCGCCGGACGTGACAGTGACTTATTTCAATATGGAAGATCCTTTGGTAGGTGGTTACACACCCGATAAGGTGGCATTGCGTCGCGCGATTGCCCTGGCCTATAACTCAGAAGAAGAAATTCGCTTGCCGCGACGCAATCAGGCGATACCCGCTCAGGGCCCCATGCAACCTTCGACCTACGGCTACGACCCCAAATTCAAGACCGAAATGAGTGAGTTCAGCCGCGCGCGGGCGTTGGCCCTGCTCGATATGTTTGGCTACGTTGACAAGAATGGCGATGGCTGGCGTGACCGGCCCGATGGCACGCCCCTGGTGCTGGAGTATGCAACTTCACCCGATGCGGCCTCGCGCGAACTCAATGAAATCTGGAAGAAGAACATGGATGCGGTCGGGATCAAGATCGAATTCAAGGTGGCGAAGTGGCCGGAGCAACTCAAAGCCTCACGCGCGGGCAAGCTGATGATGTGGGGCTTGGGTTTCAGTGCCTCCAGCCCGGACGGGGCCGGTGCATTATCGCTGGCCTATGGCCCAGGCAAGGGCGAAGGCAACCTGGCACGTTTTGAGAATGCGGAATTTGACAAGCTCTATCAGAAGCAGCAGTTGATGCCCGATGGTCCCGAGCGCCTGGCCATCATGCAGCAAATGGTCAAGATCATGGTCGCCTACATGCCTTACAAATTTTCCACCCATCGCATCCGCACCGACATGATGCATCCCTGGCTGCTGGGCTATCGTCGCCATCCGGTATCGCGGGCGTTCTGGCGTTACGTGGACATTGATACCAGCAAGCTGCCGCACTGAACCGGCCTGGCCTGGACCAGCCTATCGAATTCAAGCGGGACGCTTGCGCCATAATCGCCTCACTTAAAAAAAATTAAGCGGCCAACGCGGGCCTGCGCCGCACCGCAATATCATCAGGAAACCCATTATGAGTTGTCTTTTGAAGCCATCGCTGTGCCTGCTGTTGCTCGGTCTGGCTACGGGCCTCGCCAGCCACGCCGCCACGATTCCACCTGGCGTGCAACTGCATCCAACCCAAACCCTGATCCGCAACAATGGCTCCGAGACCGAGACGCTGGACCCGGCACTGGCCGAGTCGGTCGGGGCCAACAACCTGACGCGCGATTTGTTTGAAGGCTTGACGGCCAATGACGAAAACGGCAAAACCGTACCCGGTGTGGCCGAGAGCTGGAAGCAGACCGATAGCACCACCTGGGTCTTCAAGCTGCGCAAGAATGCAAAATGGTCTAACGGCGACCCGGTCACCGCTGACGATTTTGTATTTGCCATTCGCCGTTTTGTCGATCCCAAGACGGCGTCAACTTACGCTGCCACCTTTGGTATTTTTTTGCTCAATGGTGCGGCGGTTGTCAAAGGCAGCAAACCCAGCACTGAAGTGGGTGTGAAAGCGATCGACAAATACACCTTGCAGGTCAAAACTGCTTTCCCGGTCACTTTTCTACCTGAGTTGATGAGCAATAACAACCTGGGCCCGGTGCACAAAGCTTCGCTCGAAAAAA
>JADGRK010000291.1 GCA_017880985.1 Rhodoferax sp.
CGATATCCAGACCGCCGGTGCACGTTGCTGTCAAATCTGTCCCCTAAATCAAATACGTTCATTTATTCCGACATCAGGATCAGTATGGCTGATCGTCTGAAGGCTCATCAAGCAGTGGTATTTTCTCTTTATTGGCACAATCAAACTCATGGCCGGGAAGAAGCTACTCAGATTTCCTCAACATACAGAACACCGTGACGCGGGCCCGTCCGTCTACAAAAAGCCGGCAGACGAAGTTCACTGGTCCGCAATAGGCGACCGCTCCGATCGCCTATTGGAAAAAGCGTCGTTCTTACTGTGCTCAGAATTGAATGGAGTGTCTATAAAGGGCACCCAGCCGCCAACCAGTCTCAATTTCCGAACGGTGGATTTCAACACCCTGACGTGGGCAGTATCAAATCAATACAAATTCCGACCCCTCGCATGCAACCTTACCGGCTTCCACATCCTGCAGCATCGAGGTCTTGAATGTGCCCAACTTGCAGGTGATCGAGTGGCAGTCCTCGGGCTGTAGGTCGATGGGTAGCCCGATGCAGGCACCAGTCGCTTTGGCTTCCAGCATCACGCTTTGCCGTCACGCATGACAGTCGCCGTCACCGCCACCTGCAAGGCCAGACGTTCAGCGGCGCGACCGGCCCGGTAAGCCTGTACGAAGTCCGGCGTCACACTCATCACCACGATCACGCCAATGATGAGGGCGCCGGTCACGTCACCGGTCAACGCAGAAATTCCGCTGGCCACCAACAGGATCAAGACCAGCGGGTTGCGAAATTGAGCGAGGAATTGCAGCAGCACCGCGCGTTGCAATGCGGGTCTGAGCCGGTTCGGACCGTATTGCTTGAGCCGCTCAGTCGCTTCGGCGCTGGTCAGGCCGTTCAATACAGCCCCCGCACCCGTGCCTGTAACCGCGACAAACCCAGCAAGGCATCGGTCAAGGGCGTCGGTACGCCGGTCAGCGCCCCCAGCTCCTTGACCACCGTCACCAGGGCATCGAGTTCAATCGGCTTGCCCGCCTCCAGGTCCTGCAACATCGACGTCTTGAAGGCGCCCAGTTTGCGCGTCACGGCATGGCGATCCTCAGGCTGCTGGTCAATCGGAATACCGATGCGCGCGCCAATTTCTTTGGCTTCCAGCATCACGCCCGAGACAAAACCGCGCACCAGCTCGTCGTCCAGGATCAGATCGGTGGTGGCGCCGGTGAGGGCGCTGATGGGGTTGACCGTCATGTTGCCCCACAGCTTGTACCAGAGGTCCTTTTGAATCTGGTTTGAGACCGTAACCTCAAACTTGGCACGCTGTAGCAGGGCCGCTAGCGTCTGAATCCGCGCGGTGGCCAGGCCTGAGGGTTCGCCCACGATCAGCCGATTGCCAAAGTGGTGATGAATGATGCCGGGTTCATCCGTCGAGCAACTGGCGTGCACCACGCAGCCAATCACGCGCTCCGCAGCGATGGCGGTACCGATCTCGCCGCTGGCATCGACCGCGTGTAATCGCGTGTTTTCAAACTTCCCGCCAAAGCCCTGAAAGAACCACCAGGGCACGCCGTTCATGGCCGTCAACACCACGGTCTCGGCGCCGATCAAAGGAGCGATGTGGCGCGCCACCTCACGCAGGGCCGGTGCCTTGACCGCGATCACCACCAGATCCTGCACGCCCAAAGCGACCGGGTCGGCGCTGGCCCGCACTGGCAGAGCCGTTTCAAGCCCGGCCTCGCGCAGCCGCAAACCTTGGCCTGTCAACGCCTCCAGCGTCGCGCCGCGCGCCACCACAGTCACGGCGCAGCCCGCCTGCACCAGTCGCGCGCCGATCCAGCCACCGATGGCACCGCCACCGTAAATACAAACGTTATCAGTCATTTTGGCCTCTAGCCCCCGTAAACGGCGCGTAAACAGCTACAAATAATGGAGCACAAATGTTCCTTGCCAGAGCGCTGTCAGCGCTCGTCTGATCCATTAGCATACAGCCATGGCAAAAGCAAAAACCACCTACATCTGCAATGACTGCGGCGATGCCAGCCCCAAATGGCTGGGCAAATGCCCCGGCTGCGGGGCCTGGAACACGCTGATTGAGTCAGTCGCCGAGAGTGCGACCCCGACCAAAAATCGATTTGCGTCGCTCGCAAAAACCGCTGAAGTCGCCATTCTGGGCGACATTGATGCGGTCGACATGGCGCGCACCCCGACTGGCCAAGAGGAACTCGACCGCGTGCTCGGTGGTGGCATCGTCGAAGGCGGCGTGGTGCTGATCGGCGGTGACCCCGGCATTGGCAAATCCACGCTGCTGTTACAGGCGCTCGATTCGCTGCAGCGCAGCGGCCAAAACACCTTGTACGTTACCGGTGAAGAGAGCGGCGCGCAAGTGGCGCTGCGTTCGCGCCGCCTCGGCCTCGGCCACTCACAGGTGCGGGTGCTGGCCGAGATTCAACTGGATCGGATTCTGGCCACGCTGGAGGCTACGCAGCCCGACATTGCCGTTATCGACTCGATCCAGACCGTGTATTCGGATCAACTCACCTCGGCGCCGGGGTCGGTGGCGCAGGTGCGCGAATGCGCCGCGCACCTGACGCGGGCCGCCAAGGCCAGCGGCGTCTGTATTGTGCTGGTGGGCCACGTCACCAAAGAGGGCGCACTGGCCGGCCCGCGTGTACTGGAACACATGGTGGACACGGTGCTGTACTTTGAGGGCGACACGCACAGCAGCTTCCGGCTGGTGCGCGCCATCAAAAACCGCTTCGGTGCGGTCAACGAGATTGGCGTCTTTGCCATGACCGAGCGCGGGCTCAAGGGGGTGAGCAACCCGAGCGCCATTTTCCTGAGCCAGCACGCAGAACCGGTGCCCGGCAGTTGCGTCATGGTCACGCTGGAAGGCACGCGCCCAATGCTGGTCGAGATTCAGGCGCTGGTGGACAGTGGTGGCCCGAGTCCCCGGCGCTTGAGTGTGGGCCTGGACAAAGACCGGCTGGCGATGCTGCTGGCGGTACTGCACCGCCATGCCGGGGTCGCCTGCATGGACCAGGACGTGTTTGTCAACGCCGTCGGCGGTGTGCGCATTTCTGAGCCCGCAGCCGATTTGGCGGTGCTGCTGGCCATTACGTCGAGCTTGCGCGGCAAGCCGTTGCCGCGCGGTTTTTTTGCCTTTGGTGAGGTCGGTTTGGCCGGTGAAGTACGGCCGGCGCCGCGTGGCCAGGAGCGCCTGAAGGAGGCCGCCAAGCTCGGCTTCAGCGTGGCGCTGGTGCCCAAGGCCAATGCGCCGAAAAAGCCGATTGAAGGACTGACGATTCATGCCGTGGAGCGAATCGAACAGGCGATGGAGGTGGTGCGGGGGCTGGGGTGAGCACTCTACCTTGAGGCACAGCCAAGCGTGCCGGAAATTCTGGCATTGCGACTGGCCCGGCCACAGGTGGCTACTGCGAGCGCGGAATTCTGTCTGCTGAGCCGGTAAATACCGTTGAGTCGAGGCGCTCTTGAATTGCACACCCATTTCTTGTTGGCATGCTGGGCTACCAGTTCATGGTCGGCCTGGTGTGGACGACGCACCCTGAAAAAAGCGCCGCCACTGGCAGTGGCCCGAGCCCAGCGGAAGTTGCATTGATTGAGCGCTCGCTAAAGGGCTGATAGATAGCCACCGACTCACACGCGCACGATGGTATGGCGTGAGTTCCTGACCGCATCGCCGGTCATGAAGCCGGGGTCTTGTTTGAAGCTGAAATTACGCTTGCGACCGTCCGGGTATTGCACGCGAACGGTCCACACCTTGTGCGTTTTGACATTCTCTTCAATTCTTCTGCCCGCATAAGCCCCCCCCGCCGCGCCGGCAACCGTGGCCAGGTCTTTTCCCCGACCGCCGCCCACCTGATGGCCCAGGATGGCGCCAGTCAGACCGCCTGCGATCAGGCCAACTGCGCTGGCTTCACCTTTTTTGTTTCTCACTGTGACGGCGATCACCCGGGCGCAATCGACGCATCTGACCTGGGTGGCCTGCGCCTGCCTGCTGCCCCACCTTGC
>JADGRK010000292.1 GCA_017880985.1 Rhodoferax sp.
GGCGAATCTGGTTCCGGCAAGACCACTGTGGGCATGATGCTCACGCGCCTGACCGAGGCGACGGCGGGCAGCATCATGTTTGAGGGCATTGACCTGGCTCAGCTCAGCGCCGCCCAGATGCGTCCTTACCGCAGCCGCATTCAGATTATTTTTCAAAACCCCTACGCCAGCTTGAACCCGCGCTTTACCGTCGGTCAGATTCTGATTGAGCCGATGCGCATTCACCACATCGGCAAGGACGATAACGACCGGGCTCGCAGGGCTCTGGCACTGATTGAAAAAGTCGGTTTGACCCGGGAGGATTTTGGCAAATATCCGCATGAGTTTTCCGGTGGTCAGCGTCAGCGCATTGCGATAGCGCGCTGCCTGACCATGCAGCCCGAGATTATCGTCTGCGATGAAAGCGTGAGCGCGCTGGACGTCAGCGTGCAAGCCACCGTGCTGAATCTGCTGCTGGACTTGCAGGATGAATTTGGATTGACCTATGTCTTCATCAGTCACGACCTGGCGGTGGTGAAGTACATGGCGGACGAGATACTGGTGATGAACGAGGGCGAAATTGTCGAGCGCGGCAGTTCTGAGGAAATCTATGCCCGACCGCAACATCCCTATACGCGGCAATTGCTGGGTGCCATTCCACGCGGCTTAACGACCAGGGCTTAACGCCTGGCAGGACGACATCATGAACCAATTGATTGCTGCTTTGTCTTTAACCCTGCTGTTGCAGGCCTGTTCCAAAGCGCCTGAACCGGCTGTGCCAGTGGTCCAGCCGGTGCCGACCACAATCGCCTGGGTCAAGCCGACGGGAGCCAACATTGAGCCGATCTTTGCCCAGGCCAAGGCAGCCAACAAGCCGGTGTTTCTGTACTGGGGCGCGGTCTGGTGCCCACCGTGCAATCAGATCAAGGCGACCGTGTTCAAGCGCCAGGACTTCATTGAACGCAGCCAGTTATTCGTGCCGGTCTATCTGGACGGCGACACGCCCGGCGCGCAGAAGCTGGGTGCCCAATTCAAGGTACGTGGCTACCCGACCATGATTTTGTTCAAGCCCGACGGCACCGAGTTGACCCGCTTGCCGGGTGAGATGGACGCGACCAGGTACATGGAGGTATTGGGCTTGGGGCTGGCTGCGGGCAGCTCGGTCAAACAATCACTGGCCAGCGCGCTGGGCGGTGCCCCGCTCACGCCTGCGGCCTGGCGCTTGTTGGCCTATTACTCGTGGGATCAGGATCAGGCGCAACTGGTGGCACCCAGGGAACTGGCAGCCACCCTGCACAAGCTGGCACAAGCCTGCCCGGCGGATCAGCGCGAAGCAACTACCCGGTTGACTCTCAAAGCCATTGTGGCCAGTGCACTGGAGCAGACCGCGTTGCCCGATTCAACAGCGGCCTTGGCCCGTTTGCGCCAAATTCTGGGTGACACCCGACAAGCGCGGGAAAGCTTTGACGTCCTGGTCAACTACGCACCAGAGATGGTGGCGACGCTCAGCAAAACGGGCAGCGCCGAGCGTAGCGCTTTGCGGCTGCAATGGAGCGCAGTGCTGGACCGGTTCGCCAGCGACACAAGCCTGTCCAGCGCAGACCGTCTGAGCGCGGTATCGTCTAAAGTCGCACTGGCCAAGCTTGAACTGCCCAAGGGCACGCAGCCAACGCTGGACGCCACTTTGCTAGCCCAGGTGCGCGAGGCGGTAGCGACTGCCGACAAGTCCACCAGCAACACCTACGAGCGCCAAGCCGTCATTCCCAACGCAGCCGACCTGCTCAGTGAAGCAGGCTTGCTCGACGAGTCCGATGCCCTGCTCAAAACCGAGCTACCCAAGGCCGTCTCACCTTACTATCACATGCTGGTGCTGGCGTCCAATGCCAAAACGCGGGGTGACAAGTTGGGGTCATTGGACTGGGCCGAACAAGCCTGGAACGCTGCCAAAGGCCCGGCCACGCGCTTGCAATGGGGCACTGGTTACGTCAACCGCTTGATTGAAATGAGCCCGCATGACGCTGCCCGCATCGAAAAGGCTGCGACCGGTGTGATTGCGGAACTGGATGCCGTGCCCGAAACTTTTTACGAGCGCAACCGGCGTGGCCTGGAGAAAATGGGCCAACGCCTGCAGACCTGGAACGCCAAAAATCAACACGCGGCGGTGCTCAAGAAGTTGACGAGGCAGCTCGGCGCCATCTGTGCCAGGCTACCAGCAACCGATGAAGCGCGGGTCGCCTGCACCGGAGTGTTCAAGGTGCCGCTCAAACCCTCGCCAAAAATCAATTCATAGTCAACACCAAACCATTGCCATGTTGCGCATTCCATTCGTTTCACTCCTGCTGGCGCTTACGCTGGCCGCCTGTACCAAGACCGAATCCACAAACCCGGCCAAGCAGACGCTGCTGCTTGCGCCGCAAGACCTGATCACGCTGCAAGCCGGCTCCCTCGCCTCCGGCCCACCGATCACCGGCTCGATTCAGCCTGAGCGCCGTGCCGACTTGCGTGCCGAGGTATCCGCGGTGGTATTGCAGGTGTACAAGGACAATGGCGACATGGTGCACCGCGGTGACCTGCTGGTGCGACTCGATGACACCGCGATCCGCGACAGTCTGGCATCTGCGCAAGAGGCAGTGCGGGCCGCCAGCCAGTCGTTCGACCAGGCTGAGCGGCAGTTCCAGCGGCTCAAGACCTTGCGCGAATCCGGCATGGCTTCGACCCAGCAACTCGAAGACGCAGAAATCCGTCGCAACAATGCCCAGAGCGATTTGTCTGCCGCCAAGACACGTTCTGCACAGGCACGCCAGCAACTCGAACGCACACTCTCCCGAGCACCGTTTGACGGTGTCGTCAGCGAGCGCAAAGTGTCGGCTGGTGACACCGCGCAAATTGGCAAAGAGTTGCTCAAGGTGATGGACCCGACCAGCATGCGTTTTGAAGGACTGGTGTCGGCCGACGCGGTTGGGGAAATCAAGGTGGGTCAGCCAGTCAGCTTTCGGGTCAACGGCTACGGCCCCCAGGAGTTTGCCGGCAGCATCAAACGGATCAATCCATCGGCCAACGCCAACACGCGTCAGGTCGAAGTTCTGGTGGATTTTGCCGCTGGCAAGCAGCCCCAATTGGCGGGTCTTTACGCCGAAGGCCAGATTGAGGCCACGCGCAAATCCGGCTTGATGGTGCCTGCTGTTGCGCTGGCTCGCGAAGGCGATAAAGTCTTTGCCTGGCGAGTCAAGAGCGACAGCGTACAAAAAATCGCTCTGATGTTGGGTGAGCGCGACCCGCGCCGTGGCGACTTTGTGTTGCGCAGCGGACTCAGCGAAGGCGACCAGTTGATTCGCAACCCTACCTCCACACTCAAGGACGGACAGAAAGTACACATCACTGCCACCGCCATCGCGCCAGCGGCAACAGCCTCCGGCGCTGGAAAATAGTCATGTTTTTGTCCGACTTCAGCATCCGTCGTCCGGTGGCGATGGTGGTCATCATCATTGCATTGATGTGTCTGGGCTTGCTGGCGCTCAAAAACCTGCGCGTCAATCAGATCCCCGATGTCGAGATGCCGGTACTGGTCATCAACCTTCCTTACCCCGGCGCCTCACCGGAAACGGTGGAGCGCGAAATCATCAATCGCATCGAGAAGTCACTGCAGAGCATCACCGGTGTCTATCAAATCCGCTCGACCGCCAACGAGAGCAACGCCAGCATCGTAATCATATTCAACTTCAAGAAGAACATGATTGAAGCCTCCGACGAGGTGCGCAACGCGATCGCCTCGGTGCGCTACAAGCTGCCAGTGGAAATGCGCGAGCCGGTATTGGTTCGGATCGACCCTTCCGCACAGCCGATCATGCAGATGGCACTGTCGTCCACGACGCTCAGTCACGCCGAAATCTCACGCCTGGCTGAGGATGATCTGTCCAACCGGTTTCGCGCTATCGAGGGCGTCGCGGTGGTCAACGTCGGTGGCGCGCTGCGGCGCGAGTTGAGTGTGCTGCTGCGCTCCGAGAAACTGCGCGAGTACA
>JADGRK010000293.1 GCA_017880985.1 Rhodoferax sp.
CGGCTGGTCTGCAACACCAGTCGGGCCGCCGCAATCATCTTGCTCATGAGCACGCCGCCGCCGCCCGCAGCCTCCTGTAGCGTAGCGCGGTACAGGGCAAGATATTGGGCCGATGGCTCTGCGCTGGTTTGAACCGGGACGACTGGCATGGCTATTGATTAAATAGAATTAGGTGCAACTCAGAACAGAATTCAACCACCAGGCGCGAGTATCGCACCCAGCTCTGAAGTGGGAATGGTTACTTTTCACCTTCAAGATTGCGGGTGGCACTTCATACCTGGCAGAAGAGAGGTGATCGACGTAAGATGGCGCTGCCCTGCCTGTGGCAGATTCAGCAGTGTTCCAATAGAGGAATTCCGACATGGCAAAACTTAACGTCAACGGCGCAGTGCGCGACTTTGAGGCGGAGGCGGACACACCGCTATTGTGGGTGCTGCGTGAGCAGTTCGGCCTGACCGGCAGCAAATATGGCTGCGGCATTGCGTTATGTGGTGCCTGCACCGTGCTGATTGATGGCGTGCCTACCCGCAGTTGCGTGCGTCCGGTAGCCACAGTCAATGTCACGGAAAAAATTGTGACGATTGAGGGACTGTCGTCCAACGGATTGCATCCAGTTCAAAAAGCCTGGGCCGCGCTGGATGTACCGCAATGCGGGTTTTGCCAGAGTGGCATGATCCTGGCGGCGGTCGCCCTGCTCAACGACAAACCGAATCCGACCGATGCCGACATTGACGCGGCAATGACCAACATCTGCCGCTGCGGCACTTACAACCGGGTTCGCGCCGCCATCAAAGTGGTGGCTCACGGTGGCGACACCAAACCGGCTGATCTCTTGATTCAGCACGCCGATGGGAGCACGACATGAAGACTGCTCATACACCCAAAGCGGGCGTTTCTCGCCGTCGTTTTCTGGGCAATTCTGCCGCAACCGCCGGTGGCCTGGTGGTTGCGTTCTATATCCCGCTGCTGGGCCAGGCATCGGCGCAGGACACGCCCGGCAATCTCACAGCGGAGGTCAATGCCTGGGTCGTGGTGCGCCCGGATGACACTGTCGTTATCCGTATCGCCCGCTCTGAAATGGGCCAGGGGACACTGACGGGTCTGGCCCAACTGGTGGCGGAAGAGCTGGAGTGCAACTGGGCCAAAGTCACGACTGAGTACCCGACACCGGGCCAGAGCCTGGCACGCAACCGGGTCTGGGGCAGCTTTAGCACCGGTGGCAGTCAGGGTATCCGGCAATCCAACGACTATGTGCGCAGGGGCGGCGCTACGGCCCGCATGATGCTGATCCAGGCGGCCGCCGATGGATGGAAAGTGCCAGCCAGCGAGTGCCGTGCTGCCAGCAGCGTGATCACGCACACAGCCTCTGGTCGTAGCACCAGTTATGGCAGCGTCGCTGCAGCAGCCGGCAAGATAACACCGCCCAGCACCGTGGTGCTGAAAGACCCGAAGGATTGGCGACTGGCGGGCAGGCGTCTGGCGCGGCTCGATACGGTTGACAAGACGACCGGCAAACAGATCTACGGCATGGATCTTTCGCTGCCCGGTATGCTCAATGCGGCCATCAGGGACTGCCCCGTGTTTGGTGGCAAGCTCAAAAGCTTCAATGCCGCCGCGATCGAAAAGCGTCCCGGCGTGAAGAAGGTGGTGCGCGTGGGCGAGAGTGCGGTGGCGGTGATTGCGGACACCTGGTGGCGCGCCAAAACGGCGCTGGATGGGCTGCCCATTGAGTGGGACGAAGGCGCCAATGCCAAATTGTCGAGCGCGAGCTTTTCTGTCATTTTGAAAGCCGGTCTTGACGCACCGCAAGCGGCTATCGGTAACCAGAACGGCGATGCCCGGGCGGCTATCGCGGCTGCCGCACGCCGGCTGGAAGCCGTCTATTCCTACCCACACCAGAACCACGCCACCATGGAGACGATGAACGCCACGGCACGGTTCACGCCGGAGCGCTGTGAAGCCTGGGTGCCAACGCAAAACGGCGAAGCAGCGCTGTTGGCGGTAGCGCAGGCATCTGGTCTGCCAGCCAGCCAGTGCGAGGTCTATAAGCTGTTGCTGGGCGGCGGCTTTGGCCGCCGTGGGGCGACGGATTATGTGCAACAGGCGGTGGCGCTGGCCAAAGCGATGCCGGGGACACCGATCAAGCTGATCTGGTCGCGCGAAGAAGACATGTTGCACGGGCGCTACCACCCGAGAACACAGTGCAAGCTCAGCGCCGGTATTGACGCGCAAGGCAACGTCATCGGCCTGCACATGCGTATATCAGGGCAGTCGATTTTTTCTACCGTGGCACCGCTTAGCATCAAGGACGGCAAAGACCCGGTGGTGTTTCAGGGTCTGAATCCGCCCGGTCCCGAGGCCTCCATTGGCTACAGTTTCCCCAATCTGCTGATCGACTACGCCATGCGAAACCCGCATGTGCCAGCGGGCTTCTGGCGCGGTGTCAATCTGAACCAGAACACGCTTTATCTGGAATGCTTTATCGACGAGCTGGCCGATGCCACCCAGCAAGACCCACTGGCCCTGCGCCGCAAGCTGATGAGCCAGCACCCCAGGCATCTGGCCGTTCTCAATGCGGTGGCCGAGCGCGTCGGCTGGGACAAACCTGCACCTAAAGGCGTTTTTCGTGGTCTGGCGCAGGCGATGGGATTTGGCAGCTACGTGGCCGCCTGTGCCGAGGTCTCGGTCAGCGCTGATGGCGTGCTCAAGATCCACCGCATTGTGGCGGCCACTGACCCGGGCCACGCGGTCAATCCGCAGCAGATCGAAGCACAGGTGGAAGGCTCGTTCGTCTTCGGCCTGTCAGCCGCGTTGTATGGTGAATGCACGGTCAAAAATGGTCGCATGGAGCAGGAAAACTTTGACACCTACCAGGTTCTAAAAATGAACGAAATGCCGACTGTGGAAACCATCGTCATGCCCTCAGGCGGCTTTTGGGGTGGCGTGGGTGAGCCCACCATTGCCGTGGCGGCACCGGCGGTGCTCAATGCCATTTTCGCCGCCACTGGCAAGCGCATTCGTGATTTACCGTTGAAGAACCACAGCTTGAAGAGGACCTGAGTCCGTCAGATGCGCCTCAAGCGCCGCGCAGCAGGCGCTCGGCGGCCCGCAGATCATCGACGCTGTCAATGTCGGTGATGCAACCAACATCATTAACTATTAATTCAATAGCTGTGTAGGCAAGAACGACGGGGGCTGCACCCTGATTTCCATTCAAGTTTAGAAGGGCCAGGCAACAAGCGGCGGAAAACCCGACTGGGTGCCCGCGCTGGCCCTGGTAAGTCGGTACCACCACCTCATGGTCGCGCAGTGCGGTGGCAACCGCTTGCAGTGTGCGGCTTTGAATCAGCGGCAAATCAGCCGGCAGAATCAGCCAGCCAGCGGCCTGCGCTGTGGCAGCTACAGCGGCCGCAATCGAGTCCCCCATGCCAGGGTGACCGGCGTCCTCAAGATGCCACGGCAATCCACTGGCCAGCACGGCGTCCAGCGTGTGCTGTAGCAGCGTCTTATCCGCCAGCCGTGCCTGCAGTTTGTGGCCGCTGCCACCCGATGCGGTAAAGCGCTCGCCGCGACCAGAAGCCAGAACGATGATGGTGGGTAAATTCAAATGCTTGATCCGCGATTCAAGCTTGAATACTAGCCTACCCAAATTGAAGTCGCACAGCCGGGTCCAATGGCTTGCTGGTATGCTTTATGGTTTCCAAAAAAGGATTTGAACCATGAAGAACCTGTTGGCGATCTGCCTGATTGCTGTTGCCCCGTTTGCCACCTCCAGTTGGGCTGCCGACAAGTCGGCCCCGTCTGCGCCCGCAGCTTCGGCCAGCGGCGTCAGCGGTGAAGTGCTGGAGGTCAAGGAGGTTGAAAGCTACACCTACCTGCGTCTCAAGACCAAGGACGGCGAAACCTGGGCCGCTGTTGGCAAGGCAGCGGTCAAGAAAGGCGACAAGGTCACGATTGAAAACGCG
>JADGRK010000033.1 GCA_017880985.1 Rhodoferax sp.
ACTGGCCGAGCGCATCAACGCGGCTCATGGCAAGGTCGGTGGCGGGCCGATTTTTCTGGGTGCCAACTGCCTCGGCGTGGTCTCGCATCCGGGCTCCTACGACTCCTGGTTCATCCCGCTCGAGCGGCTGCCCAAGCCACAGAAGAAGCCGACCAGAAACTCGGTCATGCTGAGCCAGAGCGGTGCTTTCATGATCACCCGGTTGAGTCAGAACCCGTGGCTTGATCCGCGCTATATGCTGGCCCTGGGCAACCAGACTGATCTCACCCACGGCGATCTGCTCAATTACTTTGCAGAGCTGCCTGAAATCGAAACTTTTGGCATCTACATTGAGGGCTTCAAGGATATGGACGGGCTCGATTTTGCCAAAGCGGTACGCAAAGCCGTTCTCAACGGCAAGCAGGTCGTAGTCTATAAATCAGGCCAGACGGATCCTGGCATGGCGAGTGTGATGGGACACACCGCGTCCATCGCAGGTGGTGCAGAGTTATTCGATTCGGTTCTGCGCCAGGCCGGTGCCATCGTGGCCGAAGACTTCAACAGTTTCGATGACCTGTTGTACCTAGCCGGTGCCTTGCATCATAAAAAAATCGGCGGCCCGCGACTGGGCGGCATCAGCGGCGCGGGTTTTGAAGCGGTCGGTATCGCCGACTTTATCAAGTCGGACAACTTCAGCATGGAGATGGGTTCACTGGACGCGGACAGCGTAAAAAAACTGGAAGAAATTCTGGCTGCCAAAAAACTCAATACGCTGGTCGAAATCAGAAACCCGATCGACATCAATCCTGGTGCCGATGACGAAGCGCACCTGCAAATCGTCGAGGCCTTTCTGCAAGACCCCAACATCGACGCGGTCGTGGTCGGGCTCGATCCAACCGCGCCCGCAATACGTTCGCTCGAAATAAGCACGCTGCGCCCCGGTTTTGACATCACGGATCCCAAAAGCAGCGTGCATCTGATGCCGATCCTGGTCAACCGCAACGACAAACCCATCATCGGAATTGTCGATGGCGGCAAGCTCTACGACGCCATGTGCGCGCGCTTGATGGATCAGGGCGTATGCATCTTGCGCAACTGCGCGCGCGGCACCCGCGCCCTGGTGCGCTACGTCGAGGCCCGTCTGTATGCCCAGGCCCTCAGAAACCAACCCTAAACCCACATCACCAAAGGACACATCATGAGTGAAACTCTTAAAGTCGGTCTCTCGGCCAGCCGCCGCATCGAAATCGACCGCGACCGCACCATCAGTTTTATGGGCGACGACTGTCGCGTCTATTCAACGCCCAAGTTGCTCTATGACATAGAAATGGCATGCCGCGATCTGCTGCTTGAGCATATCGAGCCTGGCAAGGATTCAGTCGGCACCCGGGTCGAGCTTGATCACGTGGGTGCCTCGCTGCTGGGCATGTGGGTGGACATCACCGTGACGTTGGCCGAGATCAACGGCGGTGCCGTTTCTTTCGACTTCAGTGCGCGCGACTCGGTTGAAGAAATTGCCCGCGGCAAACACGGCCGCTTTATTGTTGGCATTGAGAAAACCGCACAGCGGCTCAAGGCCAAGCGCGACAAAGCGGTTTCAAGATAACAAGCAGTCCAACTGAGGAACCTAGGTTAAAGCCTGCCAGGCGCGTTGCCGCAGCCAGGGGCTGACCCGGTAGCGCTCGCCACGGTAGCAGGCATCAAGCGCGTCGAGCACGCCAATGACGGTGTCGCTGCCCCAGGCCGCCAGCCACTCAAACGGCCCGGCCGGGTAGTTCACACCCAGCTTCATCGCCGCATCGGCCGCCTCAGCGCTGCAAACTCCTTGCTGCACCGCATCGGCCGCTTCATTGATCAGCATCGCCAGCGTCCTTGCAACGATCAAACCCGGCGCATCGGCCACGCACTGCGGCATAAAGCCCAGCACCTGCAACCAGGCTGGCGCGGCGGCACACCAGGCCGGTGAAGCACGCACCGACGCTGCCCAAGCCAATGCGCCGGAGGCCGCGCTGGCCAGCGACAAATCAAACACCGCCACCTCGCCGCCAAGTTGCGAAGCGGGCCGCCCGTCGGTCAGTCGCAATTGGGCCGCGTCCACTTCCAGCCCCAGCCAGTCGCTGCTTTGGCTACGTTCAATTGGGCTGCCAGAGCGCACCAGCGCAGCGGCAAAACGATCCGCCAGCGCCCCACTGCCGTGAACGCGCAGCAGCTGCGGGGCCAGCGGTGGCGGCAACGGCTCTGGCGTGGCGGTGGCAGGCTTGGCAACCGGGCGGCTGTAGTCGTAAAACCCATGACCGGACTTGCGCCCCAGCAGACCACCATCAACCATCTCGCGCTGCAACAGCGAAGGGACAAAACGCTTGTCATAAAAGTTGGCAGCAAACACGGACTGCGTCACCGCAAAATTGGTATCCAAACCAATCAAGTCCATCAATTCACACGGCCCCATGCGAAAGCCCGCCGCACGCATACAAGCATCAAGCACAGCGGGCGTCGTGGCTTGCTCTTGCAGCAGCGCCAGCGCCTCGGCGTAATACGGACGCGCAATGCGGTTGACAATAAAGCCGGGTGTTGAGCGCGCGAATACCGGCGTCTTGCCCCACATTTTGGCCAGGTCAAAAATCAAATGCGCCACGGCTGGATCAGTCTGCAAACCCGAGACCACTTCAACCAGTTTCATCAACGGCACTGGATTGAAAAAATGCATGCCCACCAGCCGCCCCGGCTGCGCCAGACCGTTGGCAATGGCCGTGATGGAAATCGACGAGGTGTTGCTGGCGAAGACGCAATCGGCCGCCACGATGGCTTCGAGTTGCAGAAACAGATCGCGCTTGACATCGATTTTTTCAACAATCGCCTCCACCACCAACTGCACCGGGGCCGCTGCTGCCAGCGAATCAATGGCTTGGATGCGCGACAAGGTTTGCGCCACTGCCTGGGCGCTCAATTTGCCTTTGACAACCAAGGCGTCAAGGGTTTTGCCGAGCTTGGCGCAAGCCTCGCCAACCGCGCCGGCGCGGCTGTCGTAGAGCATCACCTGGTGGCCCGCTTGTGCTGCCACCTGCGCGATGCCAAGGCCCATGATGCCAGCACCCACCACCAGGATCGGTGCGTCGGTCAAGAAATCTTTTGTCATTGGGGTATCCAGTTGGCAGGTCGTTTGGCCAGAAAAGCGGCAAAGCCCTCGCGTGCCTCATCGCTAGCGCGGACCCGGCTGATGGTTTGGACGCTGAGTTCGCGCAACTCGGCGTTGATTGGAGCAGGCGCGAGTTGTGCAAAAAAATCTTTTATCGCGCGCTGGGCGTTGGGGCCACCAGTGAGCAGCTCGTCCACCGTGGCAGCCACCACCGAGTCCAGCGCATCGACGCTGACCACCTGTTGCACCAAGCCGATAGCGAGCGCCTCCGCCGCCGCAATGCGCGTGCTCGTCAGCGCCAGGCGCCGCGCCTGACGCTGGCCCAACGCATTCACCAGGTAGGGCCCAATCACCGCTGGCAGAATGCCAAATTTCGCCTCACTGACGGCGAATGATGCGTTCGCGCTGGCAATGGCGATATCGCAGGCACAGATCAGGCCCACACCACCACCGAGCGCCGCACCCTGCACCCGTGCCAGCGTCGGTTTGAGGCAACTCTGGATGCGCTCGAGCATCGCCGCAAAGCGTCGCGCATCCGCCAGATTCCATTCAGCCGTGGCGCTGCTGGCGCGCTGCATCCACTGTAGGTCGGCACCGGCGCTGAAGTGTTTGCCAGCACCAGCCAGCACGATCAGCCGCACGCTGGCATCATTACCCAATTGGTCAAAGGCGGCGTCAAGCTCGGCGATCATGGTCTCGTCAAAGGCGTTAAACACCGCCGGACGCGACATTGTCACTTGCGCCACGCCCGCTGCCGATTTCGAAATCAACAAAGTCTCAGGCGATTTCATCAATAAGTCTCCAAATGCAAACGAGCTTCTTTTTTGAGTGCCGCCGCCACCGCCTCCCAGGACAGGCCGTGCGCCAATGCCAAATCGCGCAGCGCGAGCAACACGCCCTGTTCCATGCTCTTGAGCCCACAAACGTAGAAATAGGTGTTGCTGTCGCTCAGCAGCGGTGCCAGGTCAGCGGCGCGCTCGCGCATCACGTCCTGCACGTAGCGTCGGGCCTGCCCGGGCACGCGTGAAAAAGCAAAATTGATGTCGATGAAGTCCTTCGGCAACTTTTGCAGGGGGCCAAAATAGGGCAGCTCCTCGGGGCTGCGCGCGCCAAAAAACAGCAGCAACTTACCGCCCTCGAATTTGCCCGTCTGGCGCAAGCGCCGACGCCACTCGGTCATGGCGCGCATCGGTGCACTGCCGGTGCCAGTGCAGATCATGACAATATTGCTGTGCGGATGGTTGGGCATCAAAAAACTGCTGCCAAACGGACCGATCACCTGCACCTTGTCGCCCACTTGCAAGTCGCACAGATAATTGCTGGCAACGCCGTGCACGGCTTGACCCTGGTGGTCCTGAAGCACGCGCTTAACGGTCAGTGACAGATTGTTGTAGCCTGGGCGCTCGCCGTTGCGCGCACTGGCCACCGAATATTGCCGCGCGTGGTGTGGCCTGCTCTGGCTGTCCAGACCCGGCGCAATGATGCCAATCGACTGGCCTTCAAGCACCGGGAATGGCAACACACCAAAGTCCAGTATCACGTGGTGGGTGTCGTAGTCACGGCCAATTTTGGTGACGCGCACATTGCCCACCACCGTAGCGCTGATCGACGACTGGGCCGCCTTGGGGCCGTAGAGATTGGTGTAGGCGTGTGCAGCCGACCAGGGCGGCAGCGTGGAGCCGAACTTGTTGCTCGGCGAAGCCGGCTCATCGGGCGTCATGGCGCTGCTGGCTTGCGCCAGCGCATGGGTACCGGCGCTGTCATCGGCGGCCACCATGGCGGCATTCGCCAGCGGCGGCGCTGCTGGCATTGCAACACCCGCAACCGCCAACTCGGTCGGCGGCAACTCAGGCGGTAGCTCGTCCCACAGCAGTTGTTCAGCGACGCTGTAGCTCTTGCCGCGCGGCACCCAGCGCCAGTTGTCAATCGCCCCAGTCGGGCACGGCGCAATGCAGTCCATACAAGCGTTGCACTTGCCAACCTCGACCACGTAGTTGCGGCTGTCGTGCGTGACCGCGCCCAACGGGCAGGTAGCTTCGCAGGTGTTGCAGCGGATGCATATCTCGGGGTCGATCAGGTGCTGCTTGATGACCTCGCTGGCCGGTGCATCCATGGCGCTGCGCTCAAGCAAAACGCACGTAGTCAAAGTCCACGGCCTGGCGATTAATACCCATTGCAGGCGGCGCGATCCAATTGGCAAACTTGCCGGGCTCAGTCACCCGACCCATCAGGCTCGCGACAAAGGCCCGGTCCTGGGCTGACGGCAGCCACTGATCCACCTGGGCGCTCCACTGCGCTTCGGATAGCAGTTCACCCGAGGGCGATAGCTTGACCCCGGCGAGCGCGCCAATGTTGCGGTGAAATGCTTTGTGGGGCACTTTGAGCCTGAACGCAATACCGGCTTTTGCCAGTACCTTGTTCCAGCGTTCAACGCCCCCCACGGAATCCACAATGTAATCGTCGCGCAGCACTTCATTGAGCGCGTTGAGCATGGGCACCTCGCGCTCGACCAGTTGACCGCCCTGCGCCTGGATCACTTTGTAAGTCTGGCCCTTGAGAACATGGTCGTCCTGGCGCTTGCCTTCCTCAAAGCGCCCTTTCAAGCCTGAGCTGTAAAAAATCGCGGCATTGCTCGATTCGTCGGCACCAAACAGGTCAATCGTCACACTAAAGTGAAAGTTCAGATAGCGCTGTAGGGTCGGCAGATCGATCACACCCGCTGCGCGCAGCTTGCTGACGTCGTCAGTCTTGAACTCATTCATCACCTGAGCGGTGCGCTGAATAACACGCGCGATGCCCGATTCGCCCACAAACATATGGTGCGCCTCTTCGGTCAGCATGAACTTGGTGGTGCGGGCCAGTGGATCAAAAGCGCTCTCGGCCAGTGCACAGAGCTGGAACTTGCCGTCACGGTCGGTGAAATAGGTGAACATGAAAAAACTCAGCCAGTCGGGCGTGGCCTCGTTGAAGGCGCCCAGAATGCGCGGGTGGTTGGCATCGCCGCTGTGACGCTCAAGCAGCGCCTGCGCTTCTTCGCGGCCATCGCGGCCAAAATGCTTGTGCAGCAGATAGACCATCGCCCACAGGTGGCGGCCTTCTTCGACATTGACCTGAAACAGATTGCGCAGATCGTATTGGCTCGGGCAAGTCAGACCCAGGTGGCGTTGCTGTTCCACTGAAGCGGGCTCGGTGTCGCCCTGTGTGACGATGATGCGACGCAAATTGGCGCGATGCTCACCAGGAACGTCCTGCCAAGCCGCTTCGCCCAAATGGTCGCCAAAGTGAATCGAACGATCAGCCACGCCAGGATTCAAAAAAATACCCCAGCGGTAGTCGAGCATTTTGACGTGACCAAACTGCGCCCAACCCTGCGGCTCAACGCTGACCGCAGTGCGCAAATAGACGTCGAAGTTTTGCGATTTGTCGGGGCCCATGTCCTGCCACCAGTTCAGGAAGTTGGGCTGCCACTGCTCGAGCGCGCGTTGCAGCGCACGGTCTTCGCTCAAATTGACGTTGTTGGGAATTTTGTCGCTGTAATTGATACCAGACATCATGCTCTCCGTGGTGAAAGTAATTAAACCCGATTCCAGTCAAACGCCGCTTTGTCGCCTTTGCCATAGACCTTGAGCGCACCTTTTTCGCCGACCGCGTTGGGACGCTGGAAGATCCAGTTTTGCCACGCCGTGAGGCGACCGAAGACGCGGGTGAACATGTTTTCCGGGCCGTTAAAGCGCAGGTTGGCTTCCAGACCAGTGAGTGCATCGGGCGACAGGGCAGCACGCTCTTCAATCGCGAGGCGCACTTCGTCGTCCCAGTCAAGATCGTCGGGGCAGGCTGTCACCAGCCCAAGATCGAAGGCGGCGTTGGCATCGAGCGCCTGGCCCAGCCTGGCGCGCACCGCCTGCAACGCCACCGGTTCATCATAAAAAAGGCGTCCCAGACGACTCTGACCGGTAACCATCGGGAACAGCGTAAAGTTGGTTTCAGTGACTGTAATATTTGGCCCTCGCGTGGCGGCATCGGGCAAGGCAAGCTGGTAGCTGCGGTCACACGCCAGCGCCAGTTCGAGCAGGGTGCCAACAAAACAGGAGCCCGGCTCAATCACGGCAAACAGGCTGCGCGAAGAAACATCCAGGCGACTCAAGGTGCGACGCAGCAAGCCAATGGTCTCACCCACCAGCCAGTGCGTCTGATGTGCCAGCAGGGTGGCATCGAGCGCCCGCACGGCGCTGGCATCGCCCTTGGTTTTGATCAACCAGGTGCCAATCTCGGGTTCATTGGTTCGCATCAGCAAAATGGCATCGTCGAGCTCGCGTCCCAGCGCCAACGGATACCAGTTGGCTCCCAGGGCTTCGATGTCGGCCAGGTCACTCGGCGCTGCGCTCGCCGGTGCCTTGATGGTAAAGGTGGCGCAGCGCCGGGTGCGCTCGATCTCAACGCTGACGTGCTGGTAGCGCAGCGCGTCGGCCTCAATCGTGCATTGCAGCGGTATCAGCGCCACGCCTTTGGCAGCCGTGGGGCGACCACTGGCGGCGGCCAGGGCGAGCGCGCGCTCGCGCACTTTCTGGGCAAACTCAACCGGTTTGGCAACAGCGTCCACCAGTCGCCAAGCGACCGCCTTGTCACCGCGCACACCCTCAACACTGGTACAAAACAAATCCGCCAAATCGTGGCGCACATGACGCTTATCGGTCAAGCGGGTCAAGCCACCGGTGCCGGGCAGCACGCCCAGCAACGCCACTTCGGGCAGACTCACAGCACTGGAGCGGTCATCCACCAGAATGATCTCGTCACAGGCCAGCGCCAACTCGTAGCCGCCGCCGGCACAAGCACCGTTGACGGCAGCCAGGAACTTGAGCCCACTGTACCGGGAAGAGTCTTCCAGGCCGTTGCGCGTTTCATTGGTGAATTTGCAGAAATTGACTTTCCAGGCATGACTGGAAAGACCGAGCATGAAAATGTTGGCACCCGAGCAAAAGACCTTTTCCCGCGCGCTGGTCAGCACCACTGTGCGAACTTCGGGATGCTCAAAACGGACGCGATTGATGGCATCGCTCAGCTCAATATCAACGCCCAGATCGTAGCTGTTGAGCTTGAGCTTATAACCCGGGCGCAAGCCAGCGTTTTCATCAAAATCGGCCTTGAGAGTGGCCATTGGACCCTCAAAATTAAGCGTCCAGTGCTTGTACCGAGAAGGCTCGGTCTGGTATTCGACACGGTTGAGCAGGGTCACTGACGGGTCTCCTGAAGTTGATGCGTGAAAGCCTATTCATCGATTGAGCAATTGGGGGGCAAAGTTTGACCCGGATCAATGAAATGCAGAGGGATTGGGATAAAAAGATTTCTTTATCCGGGATGTCGGCATTTTAGTACCGTTATGCAATAATTGTTTGAAGGACAATCTGATCGAACCTTAAATCGAGTTGCAGGCCAACACAGTTACAGGCACTACAGGAGACAAGATTCATGAGCATGCAAGCTTGCCGCTGGCGAAGGAGCAAGGCTATCGGGGTTTAGATTGCATACCGCATGCATCGGGCAATTGGATGCCCAAAGGTGATGAGAATACCCACACAAGAGGAGACCAAATTGACAAACCCCCCTAACATCCCGGCACCTGGACCCCTCTTCAATTTTGCCGAGCATCTGATTGAGCGCAATCGGTCGCGACCCGCCAGGACGGCTTATATCGATGACCAGGGCAGCTTGAGTTATGGCGATCTTGCGCAACGCATTCGCCGTTTCGCCGCTGCGCTGCTGGCCTCGGGTGTGCACCGTGAGGAACGCGTGCTGCTCCTCATGCACGACTGCAACGACTGGCCAGTGAGTTTCCTGGGCGCGATGTACGCGGGCATCGTACCGGTGGCGGTCAACACGCTGCTCACAGTGGAAGACTACGCGCACATGTTGCACCATAGCCGCTCACAGGCGGTCATTGTCTCGGCTGCGCTGCTGCCGACGCTACAGGCCGCTCTGGCCAAAGGCAATCACGAAGTCAAAAGCGTGATCGTCTCGAACCCGCCGACCGCGTTGCCGGTCGGAATGACGGAGTTTCAAAGCCTGATCGCTGCGACGACCGAGCTGTCGCAAGCAGCCGACACCGGCCCCGACGACCCCGGTTTCTGGCTCTATTCATCGGGCTCCACCGGTCAACCCAAAGGCGCGCTGCACAGCCACGCCAACCCCTACTGGACTGCCGAACTCTACGGCACGCCGGTGCTTGGTCTGACCGAGCATGATGTCTGCTTCTCGGCTGCGAAGCTGTTTTTTGCCTATGGACTGGGCAATGCGCTGAGCTTCCCATTGAGCGTGGGTGCCACCACCATTTTGATGGCCGAGCGGCCCACACCCGAGGCCGTTTTCAAGCGTTGGCGCGGAGAAGTTGGTGGCACGCGGCCGACCCTGTTTTTTGGTGCCCCCACCGGTTTTGCCGGGATGCTGGCGGCAGCCACATTGCCAGCCAAAAAAGACGTTGCACTGCGCTTGGCCTCATCCGCTGGCGAAGCCTTGCCGAGCGAACTGGGCGAGCGATTTACCGCCCACTTCGGGGTTGAAATCATCGACGGCATCGGCTCCACCGAGATGTTGCACATCTTTCTCTCCAACCGGCCCGGCCAGGTACGCTACGGCACTACCGGCTGGCCAGTGCCGGGTTACGAGATCGAGTTGCGTGATGATGCCAACCATTTGGTGCCTGACGGCGAGACCGGCGACCTCTACATCAAGGGACCGAGTGCTGCCCTGCTGTACTGGGGCAATCGCGAAAAGTCGCGTGAAACGTTTCAAGGCGTGTGGACCAAGAGCGGGGATAAATACATACGCAATTCGGATGGCAGTTGTACCTACTGCGGCCGCAGTGACGACATGCTCAAGGTCAGTGGTCTTTATGTCTCGCCATTTGAAGTCGAAGCCACGCTGGTGCAGCACCCCGCCGTGCTGGAATCGGCCGTGATTGGTGTCACCGACGAGCAGGGCTTGACCAAGAGCAAGGCCTTTGTCGTACTCAAGTCGGGCCAGCAGGCGAGTGAAGATGAGCTCAAGGCGTTTGTGAAGGAACGGCTGGCACCCTACAAGTACCCGCGCCAGATCGCCTTTGTCACCGAACTTCCCAAGACCGCCACCGGCAAAATTCAGCGCTTCAAGCTGCGTGAACTCGAAGCCGTGGCCAAAGGCACGAAGCAGTGAGTTTTGTTGCTATCGAGTGGTCCGGAAGCCCCATCAGCATCGAATACCAATGGCTTGCGCCTGAGAAGTCGAGTGCGCCACTGCTCGTTTTCCTGCATGAAGGGCTGGGTTCAGTGGCCATGTGGAAGGAGTTTCCAAAGCAACTGTGTGACGCCAGTGGCAGTCGTGGCCTGGTCTATTCGCGCCCCGGTTATGGCCGCTCAACGCCGCGTGGTCGCAATGAAGTCTGGGGCATCGATTTCATGCACCGACAAGCCTATGAGGTGCTGCCCGCCCTGCTCGCTGCCCTGAACCTGGATACAAGCACACAGCCGCTTTGGCTGTTGGGCCACAGCGACGGCGCTTCGATCGCGCTGCTGTACGCGGCCCGTTTCGCGTCTCAAGTCGCTGGCCTGATCGTGCTCGCACCACATATCCTGGTTGAAGACAAGACAGTTGCCAGTATCGAGCAAGCGCGCCAGGCGTATTTGAATACCGACCTGCGGGCGCGCCTGGCCAAGTACCACGACGACCCCGATTCGGCCTTTTGGGGCTGGAACCCGATCTGGCTGCAACCGAGTTTTCGCGCCTGGTCAATCGAGGCTGAAATCAAATCCATCAGTTGTCCGCTGCTCGCAGTACAAGGACTTGACGACGAATATGGCAGCCTGAAGCAAATTGAGGTCATTGCTGCCTGCCGGCCCCAAACCGAGTTGCTCAAACTCGACGCTTGCGGCCACAGCCCACAGCGCGACCAGCCCGAGCGGCTGATCGCGGCGGTGTGCGCTTTCATGACACGACATGCGCACCGCGATAGGGATGCACATTAACTTCAAAGTGCGGGTTTTTCCCTAATGCAAGTCTCTCCCAGCCCGTTACGATCAAGCCACTTGAGTATTAACACGTTGAAAGAATATTCCATGAACTCCCCTAGCACTTCACGTCGCCTGGTTCTATCCCACAGTGCTGTCTTGATCGGTGCCGCCGCCACCGGTGGGCTGCTGCCTGCACTGGCGCGCGCCCAGTCTGCCAAGGTGCGAGTCGGATTGATGTTGCCCTACACCGGCACCTACGCACCACTCGGTGTGGCGATTGAAAATGGTTTTCGTCTGGCGATCAACGAGCAGGGCGGCAAGCTCGGTGGCCGCGACATTGAATGGTTCAAGGTGGATGACGAATCCGATCCGTCCAAGGCGGTTGAAAACGCCAACAAGCTGGTGCAACGCGACAAAGTCGATGTGCTGATCGGCACCGTCCACAGCGGCGTGGCGATGGGCCTGGTCAAGGTCGCGCGTGATAGCGGCACGCTGTTGATCATCCCCAACGCCGGCGTCAATGCCGCCACCGGCGCCCTGTGCGCACCCAACATTTTCCGCACCTCGTTCAGCAGCTGGCAAACCTCCTATCCACTGGGCAAGGTGATGGTCGAACGTGGTCACAAAAATGTCGTCACCATTGCCTGGAAATATGCCTTTGGCGAAGAATCGGTGAGCGCTTTTACCGAAGGCTTGACCAAAGCCGGCGGCAAAGTCATCAAGGAATTGTGGGTGCCATTTCCAAACGTCGAGTTCCAGGCGCTGCTGACGCAGATCGCCGCGCTCAAGCCGGATGCGGTTTATGCCTTCTTTGCTGGTGCTGGTGCCTTGAAGTTTGTCAAAGATTACGCGGCGGCCGGCCTGAAGGGCAAGATTCCCCTGTTTGGCTCGGGTTTCATTACCGACGGCGTGCTCGAAGCGCAAGGCGCAGCAGCCGACGGCCTGGAAACCACGCTGCACTATGGTGATGGTATCGAGACGCCACGCAACCAGGCTTTCCGTCTGGCCTATGTCAAGGCTTTCAAGAGTCAACCTGATGTCTATGCCGTACAGGGCTACGATGCCGGCCTGCTCTATGCCAATGGGTTGAAGGCAGTCAAGGGCAATACCGAGAATAAACCGGCCCTGATAGCAGCCATGGAAAAAGTCAAGATCGACAGCCCGCGCGGACCGTGGACGCTGTCACGCGCGCACAACCCGATCCAAAACATCTATCTGCGCAAGGTCGTCGGCAAGGAAAACAAGGTTACCGGCATCGCCGCCAAGGCGCTGGCAGATCCAGCCCCTGGCTGCAAGATGTAAGCTTGCGCGCCTGCCTCGACCGACAGTCATCGACCTCGGTGGCAACTGTCGGTCTCTTCGCTGCCGGTATTCCTGACGCAGTGCAGCACCATGGAATTCCTGATCCAATTATTAAATAGCGTCCAATACGGCTTGCTGCTGTTCCTGTTGGCCAGTGGCCTGACGCTCATTTTTGGCATCATGGGTGTTGTCAATCTGGCGCACGGCAGCTTTTATATGCTGGGTGCCTATTTGGGCTATGCATTAAGTGCCCTGTTTGGCAGCCTGACGCTGGCCATCATCGGCGGTGCGTTGCTGGCGGTCGCCTTTGGGTTGGCACTGGAGTGGTTGTTGTTTCGGCACTTCTATGAGCGCGACCACCTCGATCAGGTGCTGCTCACTTTTGGCCTGATTTATATCTTTGAAGAACTGCGCTCCATGCTATGGGGCGATGACGTTCACAGCGTCCCCATCCCTGAATTGTTGAGCGCATCGATTCCCCTGACCGACAACCTGTCCTACCCGGTTTATCGCCTTTTCATGTCAGGTGTTTGCATCATGCTGGCGATCGGCTTATATCTGCTGATCGCCAAGACCCG
>JADGRK010000294.1 GCA_017880985.1 Rhodoferax sp.
GGCCTTTGCCGCGCTGCACGGCGCTGAACGAACCGTTTGGCGCCCTGCGGCTTCAGTGGCCGTAGTAGACCACGTTAACCCAACCACACCAGAGCGAAACATACGCACCATCGTGCTGGTCGATACGGACCGTGCTCGGCAAGTCAGTACCCTGGCCGCGAACTGCAACCGGCACGGTATTGAACTCTTCGACATGCTGGACGCCCGCCAGGGTATTGAGCATGTGGTCGCCAGTGAGCAGGGTCTGGTGCTACCGGGCATGGTGATCGCGGCTGGAGACAGTCACACCACCACGCATGGCGCGATGGGAGCGCTGGGATTCGGTATTGGCAGTAGCGAGATCGAGCACTTGCTGGCCACGCAGACGCTGGTATACAGCGTGATGCGCAACTTGCGGGTGACGGTGCATGGCCGGCTGGGACCGGGCGTAACAGCGAAGGACCTGGTGCTGGCGTTGATACGTCAGATTGGTGCTGACGGTGCAAGCGGCCATGTTATCGAATATGCCGGGGAGGCTATCTCAGCGCTAAGCGTTGAGGGGCGTTTGACGTTGTGCAACATGAGCGTTGAGGCCGCGGCGCGCGGCGCCATGGTGGCGCCCGACGACACGTTGTTCGACTATCTGCATGGCCGTCCGCGCGTACCCACCGAAGCAAGGTGGGATGCCGCCGTGTCGAAATGGCGCGGGCTGCGCAGCGACGATGGCGCCGTGTTCGACACTGAAGTTTCACTGAATGCCTCGGACATCGCACCCATGGTCACGTGGGGCACTAGCCCAGACCAAGGGTCGCCCATCGATGCTGCAGTTCCCGATCCAGCCCAAGAAACCGACGCCACGCGTCGACGCAGCATGGTCCGCGCGCTACAGTACATGGGTTTACAGCCCGGCCAGCGTTTGGACGGGCTGCCAATCAGCCACGCCTTCATCGGTTCGTGTACCAACGGCCAACTCGACGACCTGCGCGATGCCGCGAAAGTGCTGCGGGGGCGCCACGTTGCACCAGGCCTGCGCGCGATGGTCGTACCCGGATCGACTGCCGTACGCATGCATGCAGAGGCTGAGGGTATCGCAGAGGTATTCCGCGATGCGGGGTTCGAGTGGCGTCAGGCTGGCTGCTCCTTGTGCGTGGCGATGAACGATGATCACCTCGATGCCAACGACCGCTGCGCCTCCAGCACCAACCGAAACTTCGAAGGGCGCCAGGGTGCGGGTGCGCGCACTCACCTAATGAGCCCCGCTATGGTGGCCGCTGCCGCTGTCACCGGCTCCATTACGGATGTGCGCCGTCTGCTGACGAACTGAGCTCTTCAACTATGAAACCTTTCATGTCCATCACAGGTGTGGCAGCGGCACTGCCCCAAGCAAACCTTGACACTGACCAGATCATGCCCAAGCAGTTCCTCAAGGGCATCGATCGTCGGGGCCTCGGTGACGGCTTTCTGTTTGACCTGCGCTTTGAGGCTCCTGGTCGTCCGCGACCTGACTTCGTACTTAATCGTGCCCCGTGGAACCAAGCCGCCATATTGATCACGGGCCCAAACTTTGGCTGCGGATCCAGCAGAGAGCATGCAGTGTGGGGTTTGCGCGAGCTTGGACTGCGCTGCGTCATTGGAACAACTTTTGGCGGCATTTTCGGAGACAACTGTAATCGCAACGGTGTCCCCGCAATTAGTCTGCCGGTCGAAGAGGTCAATCGCCTGATGAAACTGGCGGTCGATCCGAAGTGCTGCGAGATTGCTGTTGACTTAGAGGCGCAGACGATCACTCACCTTGCCTATAGCCGTGTAGTGCGCTTCGAATATGAATCGCTACGCCGACACATTCTTTTGAATGGGCTGGATGCCGTAGGGCTAACTCTGCAGCATTCCGATGAGATACGGCGCTTCGAGCAGCATCACCACGAACAGCAACCCTGGCTGGCTGGAACCCATTGATTCAGGCCGTTGCCGACAAAGTTCAAATAAGTAGAAGGCGACAAGACTATGAAGAATATCTTACTGGCACCAAAGTGCAGTATCGATGATGAAACGTTGGGGAGCAGACTGTGAAGTTTCTTGATCACCTGGAAGAGTGGCTGGTCACCTTCCTGATGGGCGCTGCAACGCTGATCATCTTTGTAGCGGTGGTGCACCGCTATGCCGCCGGCTGGCCGATTCCAGTGTTGCAGGACTGGCTCTTGTCGCTCTCCTTAAGCTGGGCGCAAGAGCTGACCATCATCATGTTTGTCTGGATGGCCAAGTTTGGCGCCGCCTACGGCGTGCGCACCGGCATTCACGTCGGGGTTGATGTGCTGATCAACCGCATGGAAGACAAGATGAAGAGCAAGTTCATCGTCTTCGGTCTGTGTGCGGGGGCCCTGTTTACCGGCATTGTGGCGACCCTGGGCGCGACTTTTGTTTGGGACAATGGCGCGCACCACGCCTGGTTCAACCTGCTGGGCCTGTCGGTGGAAGGCATTCCCGAAGGCCCCACCACACCTGACCTGGAAATGCCAACCTGGATGGTCTATAGCGCCGTGCCGCTGGGCACCAGTCTGATGTGTTTCCGGTTTTTGCAGGTGATGGTGAACTTTTTGAAAACCGGTGAACTGCCGCACCACGACCACGGTCACGTCGATGGTCTGGAAGACGAAATACCGCCGGTTGACATCAACCCGCTTGGCATGAATGACAACCTGCACCCTTCTGAATTGCAGAATAAAGAAGGGGGTTCGAAATGAATGCCGCCATCATCTTTGTACTGCTGCTGGTGCTGATGCTCACCGGCATGCCAATCTCGATTTCGCTGGGTCTGACGGTTCTGACCTTTTTGTTTGGTTTCACCCACGTGCCACTCGAATCGGTGGCGCTCAAGCTCTTTACCGGCATTGAAAAATTCGAGATCATGGCGATCCCGTTCTTCATCCTGGCGGGTAACTTTTTGACGCACGGCGGCGTGGCCAGGCGCATGATCAACTTTGCCTCCAGCATGGTCGGTCACTGGTACGGTGGCCTGGGCCTGGCCGGCGTGCTGGCGTGCGCCCTGTTTGCGGCGGTGTCGGGTTCCTCCCCCGCCACGGTGGTGGCGATCGGCTCGATCCTGCTGCCGGCCATGGTCAAGGCCGGTTTTCCCAAAAGCTTTGGTGCCGGCGTGATCACCACCTCGGGCGCACTGGGCATCCTGATTCCACCGTCGATCGTGATGGTGATGTATTCGGTGGCCACCAACACCTCGGTCGGCGCCTTGTTCATGGCTGGCGTGGTTCCCGGCATCGCGCTGGCGTGCGTGCTGGGGGGCGTGACTTTTTACCGTGCCCGCAAGTTCAACTACCCGCGTTTGCCCAAGTCGACCTGGGCCGAGCGCTTCAAGGCGTTTAAAGCCTCGGTCTGGGGTTTGCTGCTGATCGTGATCGTGATGGGCGGTATTTACACCGGCGTGTTCACGCCGACCGAGGCGGCAGCCATGAGCGCGGTCTATGCCTTTGTGGTGGCGGTATTTGTCTATAAAGACATGAAGCTCAAGGACGTGCCCCGGGTACTGCTCAACTCGGCCAACATGTCGGCGATGCTGCTCTACATCATCACCAACGCGATGCTGTTCTCTTTCATCATGGCCAACGAGAACATCCCGCAGGCGCTGGCCGACTGGATGCTCGGCAACGGCCTGGGCATGGTCACCTTCCTGCTGTCGGTCAACGTGATGCTGCTGCTGGCCGGCAACTTCATGGAACCGTCTTCCATCGTGCTGATCTTCGCGCCGATTTTGTTTCCGGTGGCGATGAAGCTTGGCATTGACCCGGTGCACTTCGGCATCATCATGGTGGTCAACATGGAGGTCGGCATGTGCCACCCGCCGGTGGGCTTGAACCTGTATGTGGCCTCCGGCATCACCAAGATGGGCATTACCGAGCTGACGGTGGCGGTCTGGCCGTGGCTGCTGGCAATGCTGGGCTTCCTGATGATAGTGAC
>JADGRK010000295.1 GCA_017880985.1 Rhodoferax sp.
GTTCTCAAGTTGCCCCAAGGCGCGGTTCCGCAAAACTGCGAGGTGCTGGCAAGCTGCCGGGCCAAGCGCGCTCGTGGGCGCGAGCGACGCGAGAGTTATTTGGTAAAAACAGAAGACTTCGTGATTTTCTTTCGCGTCGGTCCTACATGGCCAGCCCGCGACCCCAACGATTTGGTCCTTGGCTTCGGATACGCACCCGTAGGCGCCGCCCAGTCGCAGGCGCTTCAAGCACTGGCGCGCAAGAGCATTGACGGCCTTCGCAAGTAAGCTTTTTGAATCAGTTAAGAGATGTAGAGGTACACGCGCCTGATGTGACGAGTGCGACTCCGCAGGTACTATTGAATAACGCATAGCCATCGCAACAGGTGTCTGAAAGACCGCTCTTAGTCGGCTGCGGGTGCGTCGTCTACAGGAATCATCGCCGCATTGCCGACCAGCGCCTGTTCATCGTCAGCCGCTTGGATGACTATAAATATAATAGCTGCTTACGAAAGCAGCACGGGGGCTACAGGCCAATGTTTCTTATAACTTCCCCGGTTTCCAGCGCTTCAGCAAGAGCGCGTTGCTCATCACGCTGACCGAGCTCATGGCCATGGCGGCACCGGCCACCACCGGGTTCAAAAAGCCCAGCGCCGCCAGCGGAATGCCGGCCACGTTGTAGGCAAAAGCCCAGAACAGGTTTTGCCGGATTTTGGCTACCGTGCGGTCCGAGATCGCCAGCGCTGCCGCCACCAGCGCCGGGTCGCCGCGCATCAAGGTGATGCCGGCCGCGTGCATTGCCACATCGGTGCCACCACCCCCTGGGTTGGCCATTGCCATGCCGACGTCGGCGGCGGTCAGAGCGGGCGCGTCGTTGATGCCGTCGCCGACCATGGCCACGGTATGGCCGCCGGTTTTAAGCGCCATCACCCGCGCCGCCTTGTCGCCGGGGAGCACCTCGGCCATCACTTCGCCGTCCTCGGGGCGCAGGCCCAGGCGGCGCGCCATCGCCTCAGCGGCGCCCTGGTTGTCGCCGGAGATCATCACCGTCTTGATGGAGCGCGCGCGCAAGGCGGCCAAGGCTTCCTGGGCGCCCGGTTTGGGCTCATCGCCAAAGGCCAGCAACGCGAGTACTTCCATCCGTTCAGGCCGCTGATCCTGGGCCGGCCAGCGTTGCGCCAGCACCGAGACGGTGGCACCGGTGGTTTGCAATTGGGTCGCACTGTCGGCCATCGCAGCGCTCGCCGCGGCCCAATCAAGACCGAGCTCAGCCATCCAGCGCAGGCTGCCAATCAAAAGCGTCATCGGGGCCGCATCAGGCTCATTGCCAGCGCGCACCTCACCCTCGGTGCCACGTCCCGGCACCGCACGCACGTTCAGGGGCGCAGGGATGATCAGGCCGCGCTCGGTGGCCGCCGCCACCACGGCGCGCGCCAGAGGATGCTCGCTGCCACTTTGCAGACTGGCTACCGCGCCAAGCAATTTCAAGGCATCGTCCGGCAGCACCAAACCATGACTTGGCACTGCGGCTTGTGGCTCGGTCGGCGCGGCATCGGCCAACAAAAACGCCGTCAAGCGGGGTCGCCCAACCGTCAGGGTGCCGGTCTTGTCAAACGCCACGGTATCGACCTTGTGCGCCAGTTCCAGCGCCTGCGCGTCCTTGATCAAAATGCCGTACTTGGCGGCCACGCCGGTGCCGGCCATGATTGCCGCCGGTGTCGCCAGCCCGAGCGCGCAAGGGCAGGCAATCACCAGCACGGTGACGGCATTGATGACTGCCATTTCAAACGCATGCCCGCTGAAGTACCAGCCGAGCAAGGTGGCCAATGCAACGCCCAACACCACCGGCACAAACACGGCGCTGACCTGATCGACCAGGCGCTGGATCGGCGCTTTGGCGGCTTGCGCGTCTTCTACCAGACGGATGATGTGCGAGAGCACGGTTTCGCTACCGACCGCCTTGACCTGTAGCACGACGCGGCCTTCACCGTTGATCGAGCCACCGGTCAACGCGGCACCGGGGTCTTTGGCCACCGGCAGCGGCTCACCGGTCAGCATCGACTCATCGACCTGGGTTTGGCCATCCTGCAAAATCCCGTCCACCGGGAAGCGCTCACCGGGTTTGACGACCAGCCGGTCACCCACCAGCACCTCGGCCACCGGCACATCGACTTCGCCGTCCAGTCCGATCAAATGCGCGGTATCTGGCCGCAGCCCATGCAGGGCCCGGATGGCCGAGGTGGTTTGCCGCTTGGCGCGGGCTTCAAGCCACTTGCCGAGCAGAACCATCGTCACCACGACAGCCGAGCCTTCAAAGTACAGATGCGGCATGGCACCCGGCTGCGCCGTCAGCCACAACCACATCGACAGCAACCAGCCCGCCGTGGTGCCGATGGCGACCAGCAAATCCATGTTACCCGCCAGATTTTTCAATGCGTGCCAACCGGCTCGGTAAAAGCGCGCACCCAGAATGAACTGCACCGGGGTGGCCAGCGCAAATTGCAGCCACGCCGGTAGCATCCAGTGCCAGCCGAGCAAGTTGCCCAACATTGGCAGCACCAACGGCGCCGACAAGGTCAGGCCGATCGCCACCGGCATGAATCCCGCCCAGGGCGATGACTCCTGCGCATCCACTGCCGCGTCTGCCGCGACCGGCTCATAACCCGCATCCCGCACGGCGCGGCGCAGGCGTGCCTCCATTTGCTCAGAGGCTGCATATGTAATGCGGGCCGATTCCGTGGCCAGGTTCACCGTGGCCGTTTGCACACCGGAGACCTTTTTGAGCGCGCGCTCGACCCGACCGACGCAAGAGGCACAGGTCATGCCTTTGATACCGATATCCAGGGAGTCTGTGGTTGCAGTCATAGCCAGCGTCCGATCATTGTCATGCTTGTAGAGTTCACAATAGATGTTTAGAGATTTCTGTTAATTATCAAAGGACATAGCATGAACCAAACCTTCAATGTACAGGGAATGACCTGTGAACACTGCGAAAAGGCCGTCACCCGCGCCGTCAAACTGCTTGACCGCGAAGCCCAGGTTAGCATCGACCGCGCCGCCAACAAGGTCGAAGTCGTCTCCAGCCAGCCGCGGGAGGCTTTGGCCAAAGCCATTGCGGATGAAGGTTATACCGTTGCCGCCTGAACCACTGTGGGCTCGATAGCGTGGCCTTTCGCAATGAAGTACTGGGCCTGGTTGCCGAGCGCATAGCGGATCTGGCCAGTTTGATTGACGCCGTGGCGTTTCACAAACTCGACCGCCACCTGGCCGCCGCGCTGTTAGGTCACGGCCCGCAACTGACCGTCACGCTGGGGCGCGAACAAATTCAGATTGCCAACAGCCCCGCCTTGCGTCGGCTGGCTGCGACGCTGGGCGCCTGAGAGTCTGGCCCGGCATCTGGAAATTTATGCGAATTTTGCCTGTAGCCGGCGCTGCATAAGCGTGAACAGCTACTGAATTAATAGTAATCTAAGCCAGTTGGCAAGACTGGCACTAGCTGCTGGCAGACTGTGCCAGGTGACTTCTGTCGCAGACGCGGGCGCAAATAAGGCGTCTAATCCGGCCATCAACAACGACCCACAGGAGTTCCTCATGAAAACAAACGAAGGCGGTATCGACCGGCGTTGTTGCACGGATCACGCTGAAGACGAGGTTACCCCAACCCCAATGCGGCTTATGCCGCCACTGTTGAAGTGCGGACGCAGTTCGGGCGTCCAGCACCCAGCATGCGGTTGAGGACGTCCACCGCGACGGCCGCCTCAGTACGCTGGCCCCGCCAGTCACGCGCACGCAGTCTCGGACCGATGATCGCCTTGTAGCGGCCCATCGTTGTCTCCACCAGCGCACGCTGTGGCCGTAGCCGCAGGCTTCCTGCCAATCCAACCGACCCAGGCTTTGAATCATGAGCAGGTGCGTGTCTCGCATCGTCGGATCTGTCTCAAACTGTTCGCT
>JADGRK010000034.1 GCA_017880985.1 Rhodoferax sp.
CCCCACACACATTGTCAAATAGACCCATAGTGCTTGCCAATGCTGGCGAAATAGCTATTGAAATAGTAGCAGGAAGGGATGCCAGCGCGAGCTTTGACACGCAATCGCTGGCCTCTTTGCTGCACGGGGATCGCATCGTGGTGACCCGCTCGAAACACCATGTGCGCTTTTTGCACCCCAAAGGCTGGTCTTACTTTGACACGCTGCGCCAGAAATTGCACTGGAACGAAGGAGTAGCCTGACCGTGAGCTTGAAACGTATTGTGCTGCGCGACTTTGTCATTGTCCGTGAGCTCGATCTTGATCTGGCGGCTGGATTCACGGTTCTCACTGGCGAAACGGGTGCCGGCAAATCGATCCTGATCGGTGCCTTGCAACTGGTCACCGGCGGACGCTCGGATGTCGGTGTGATTCGTGAAGGCGCGCAGCGCACCGATGTCAGTGCCGAATTTGACGCCACTTCGGCGGTGACGGTGTGGCTTGAAACAGCCGGATTTGAGTTGGGCGACGGTCTTTTGTTGCGCCGCACGGTGGATACGCAAGGTAAAAGCCGAGCCTGGATCAATGGCAGCCCGGCGACCGTCACCCAACTGCGCGAAATCGGCGAGCAACTGCTCGATATTCATGGCCAACACGCCTGGCAGAGCTTGACCCGCCCGGATGCAGTCCGGGCTCTGCTGGATGCGTACGCGGGTGTTTCGTCGCTGGCACTCACAACCCGCTGGCACCAGTGGCGTCAGGCTCAATCCGACTTGACCCAGGCCCAGGCGGCACAGGATTCGCTGCAACGTGAGCGCGAGCGCCTGACCTGGCAAATTGGCGAAGTTGAAAAGCTGGCAGCACGACCCGGCGAATGGGACGAGCTCAACACCGAACATGGCCGTCTGTCCAATGCACAAGCGCTTTTGGATGCGGCGCAGTCTGCCCTGCAGACTTTGGACGATGATGACAACAGTGCGCTTGGAGCCCTGCACAAAGCCCGTCAAGCGCTACAACAACAGGAACGTCATGAGCCTTTTTTTAAAGGTCTGACAGCGGTTTTGGCTTCCAGTCTGGCGCAGGTTGAAGACACCATTCATTCGCTGCGCGCTTACTTGCGCAAGACCGAGCTTGATCCGCAACGACTGGGCCAGCTCGATGAACGCATGGCTTTGTGGCTGTCGCTGGCCAGACGCTACCGAATTGCCCCGGCCGAGTTGCCCGATTTGTTGTTGTGCTGGAAGCTGGAACTGGAAAGACTCAACGCCGCTGCTGATTTGGCCGGGCTGGAAGCGGCCGCGACGGCGGCGCGCGAAGCCTACATGCTGGAAGCAACCCTGATCTCCAGCGCCCGCGCCAGGACCGCCCCGCAACTGGCCAAAGCCATCACGCAAGCGATGCAGGGCCTGGGCATGCAGGGCGGCCAATTTGACGTGGCGCTTCAAGCGTCAGCGCAGCCGATGCAGAGCGGTCTGGAAGAGGTTGGTTTTCTGGTGGCCGGGCATGCAGGCAGTACGCCGCGCCCCGTCAACAAGGTGGCCTCCGGCGGTGAACTGTCTCGCATTGCCTTGGCCATTGCGGTCACCACCAGCGAGCTTGGCAGCGCGCAAACGCTGATTTTTGATGAGGTTGATGCGGGTGTTGGGGGTGCGGTGGCCGAGACGGTCGGGCGTCTCATGAAGCAACTCGGGGCTGATCGTCAAGTGCTGGCAGTGACCCATCTGGCCCAAGTCGCTGCCTGTGCAGATCAGCATTTGGTGGTGTTCAAACAATTGCAGGGTGATGCGACGGTGAGTTCGGTCAGCGCGGTGCAAGGCGAGCAAAGGGTGGCAGAAGTAGCACGCATGCTCGGTGGTGAGCGACTCTCAAATACGACACTGGCGCACGCCAGGGAAATGTTGCAGGGGCGGGTGAAATTTGATGAAAACTGAGACCGAGAATTTACAGATCGTTTTGATCACCGGCATGTCAGGCTCCGGCAAGTCGGTGGCGCTGCATGCGCTGGAAGACGTTGGCTTTTTTTGTGTTGATAACCTGCCCCCGGAATTGCTGGTGCCGTTTGTTGAGCTTGAAAAAGCGCATCGAGCCAGCCGAGTGGCGATCGCCATAGATGTTCGCACTGCGACTTCCCTTCCCTTGCTGCCAGAGCAGCTCTCAGCCCTGCAAAAACAGGGAATTATCGTCAAGTCCCTGTTTCTGGATGCCACGACCGGAACCCTGGTTCGGCGCTACTCCGAAACACGGCGCAAGCACCCGCTTTCACAGTCCACGTCCGAGCACTCAGCGCTTGATCAACGCCGTGTGCTGGTTGACGCCATTGAGCTGGAGCGAGAATTGCTGGCGGTGCTGCGCGAACAAGCCCATGTCATTGATACCAGCATCCTTCGATCTTCGCAATTGCAGGGCTACGTCAAGGCATTGATTTCCACACCTGGGGAGCAACTGACCCTGGTGTTCGAGTCGTTTTCCTTCAAGCGTGGCGTTCCAGATGATGCCGACTATGTATTTGATGTGCGAATGTTGCCGAACCCGCACTATGAGCCTGAGCTGCGCCATTTGACGGGCCTGGATCAGCCGGTCGCCGCTTTTCTTCAGGATCAGGCGGACGTCGTGCAAATGCTGGACCACATCCAGCAGTTTTTGAACCACTGGCTTGACGCCCTGGCACGGGATCATCGAAGCTACGTTACGGTGGCGATCGGCTGCACCGGTGGCCAACATCGTTCGGTCTATCTGGTGGAGCGCCTGGTGAAGCTGTTTGCAGACAAGTGGGTCACTTTGAAGCGACACCGCGAACTCGACGCGGCGTGAGCCTCAGTCAGCCCTGAAACAGCAAGTTTCTGACGGGTGTTGGCAAGCCCAGGCGAGGCCATTCGTGAGCCGCCATCCACTCGCCTTCCCATGCTGCCATAGAAGAGGCCGGCACGGCCACTCGAACTGGGTTCAGCCGCAGGTCCTTGTGCGTCAGTACGTGGGTAAATGAAGGCATGTCCTGCAGCGATGCCGCACAGCGGACCGATACCGCCGCCTGTAGCGCCGCACGGTTTTCAAACAGGGGAAAGCAATATAGCCCGCCCCAGACGCCCGGGGTTGGTCGTTTGCTGAGCCAGATGGAATGATTTTCAGACTGCGCCCACAGCAGCCATATTGACTCTGAACTGCGTTTGAGTTTGCGCGTTTTCACTGGGTATTTCTCGGCTTGACCGAGACGCTTTGCGACACAGTTCCGGGCCAGGGGGCAGCGCTCGCAGGCTGGCTTTCTGGCACTGCAAATGGTTGCGCCCAGGTCCATCATCCCTTGCGTGTAGTGCGGCATGGAATGGTTCAGATCAGTCACGGGTAGCAGGTTTGTCGCCTCGTTCCAGAGCAGGCGCTCATTGGCAGCCAGGGTCAAATCGAGGTCAAAGCCGAGAATTCGGGTCAGCACCCGTTTAACGTTGCCATCCAGAATGGCGACCCGTTCGCCAAAGCACAGGGAGGCAATTGCGCCCGCTGTGGACCGTCCGATTCCGGCTAGAGTCTGAAGCTCAGCCGCCGTCCGTGGGAAAACCCCCTGATGCAGATCCATGACATCCAGAGCGCACTGATGGAGGTTGCGGGCGCGGCTGTAGTAGCCCAAACCACTCCAGAGACCCAGCACCTCGTCCAGCGGTGCCGCAGCCAGCGACGCCAGATCGGGAAATTGTCTTATGAAACGCGGGAAATAATCCAGAACGGTTGCCACCTGTGTTTGCTGCAGCATGATTTCAGACAACCAGACCCGGTAGGGATCATGCGAATTCTGCCATGGCAAATGGTTTCTTCCGTGTATCTTTTGCCAGCGCACGACCCGACTGAAATGCTCTTCAACCACCGATCACCACCGGGTATTAAACAGTTTCGACAACCGGGGCTGACCGAGGATGCTTTGGTTCGGTTGCCGCTACCAGATAGCCTGTCAGTTCTGAAAGTTTGGCATTGAGTTGATTTAGTGCCAGCTCCTGCGCCTGTATTTCGCCAATTCGATCACCTAGTCCACCAGAGGCCTGCTGGATGCGGTCAATCGCTTCCAGACGCCGGACGAAATTTCGGCGCCGCTCCCGCAACTGGGTATCGAGTTGTGCTGACGCAGATTTACTCCATAATTCAATATCGCTCAGCGCCGCCTCATGGAGGACGCGAAGACGAGTGGCAAGCGCGCGCACCAAACGATTCGCAAATTCGGGTTGTGCCAGCCTGAAAATATTACTGATGCCCAAATATTGCAGATGACCTCGCTCGACCAGGTCAAGATCGTGCAAGTGGCGTTCCACCGAGGGCTCGGTCGGTGCCTGCAGCGAAAACCCGTACTCGGTATTGAGTTGCCGGAAAGTCGCCGCCAGCATGGATTGAATTTCCGAACTGGTGGATTGCACCAGTCGCAGCTTTTCGCGCAAGCGATCAAAGGTATCGCCGTAAGCCCGCTTGACACCCAGCTTGAGGCCTTTTTGTTGCAAGGCCGTTGTCAGTTGAAGCATTTCCTTCTTCAGTGACCTCGGCCCCAACAGACTAAAAACTTCACGCAACAGTTTCAGGTGCACTGATCGCACGGCTTGAATTTTTGCGCCACCCAGATCAAACTCGGCCTGTTCCTGCGAAATGCGGGCGCGCATGTTTTTGATCACGGCCGAATTTTTGCCATGCAGACTCTGGAGCTCTATCAACTGTTCGGTCAGGTCACGTTGTCGAATGTGAATGACACGGCTGGTTTCGGTTCGCAGATCTGAAATACCTTTAAATATGGCGGCCGCCAGCATTTTCTGGCGCTGGCCCATGATGCGTTGGCTGAGGGCCTCTTCCAGTGCCGGCAAACAACTCAGTTCCAGTAGAGCGGAATCGTTGGTCACTTTGGCAACCAGCCCCTTTTGCGCTGACACTGCCATGACCTGCTCTTTGGGGATCCCCAGAATTTCGGCCGTGCTGGCGCGTTGGCGTTCGATCTGGGCCTGCATTTGGGCTGGGGAACTGAGGGCATCCCACAAGGTATCAATCTTGTTCAGAACGACCAGCCTGGTGTTCTTGTCCTGCAGATCATTGACCAGATGTTCACGCCAAATTGAGAGATCCGATTTGGTCACGCCGGTGTCGGCCCCCAAGAGAAACAGGACCGCATGCGCTTGCGGAATCAAGCTGACGGTGAGCTCTGGCTCAGCACCAATGGCATTGAGCCCCGGCGTATCCAGGATCACCAAGCCCTGTTTCAGCAGGGGATGAGCCATGTTGATCAGTGCATGACGCCATCTTGGAATTTCTACCAGTCCCTGCGCGTCGGCCACCAGGTTTTCTTCAGACGCCTCGCGCTGCAAAAAGCCCAGCTCGTTGGCTTCCGTCTGTGTCACACGGAGGGTTTCGGCGACTTTTTCGAGTGCCAGTGACAACTGCCTGGGGTCATTCACATCCAGGTCAACGCGGGTCCATTTTTCGGGCACCATGCGCCATTCCATCAGCGCCTGAGGCTGCTTGCGTGTTTCAATTGGCAACAACCGCAGGCAAGGTGGGACGTCTGCATCAAAACCCATCTCGGTCGGGCACATGGTGGTACGCCCGGCACTGGCGGGCATGATCCGCCGACCATAGCCGGCGAAAAAAATGGCGTTGATCAACTCGGATTTTCCACGCGAAAACTCGGCCACAAACGCGACCATGATTTTGTCAGCACGCAGGCGGGTTTCCAGACGATGGAGTCGCTCCTGAACCGCTGCGTCCAGCAGTTCGTGATCTTTCATCCACTCGGTGAGCAACTTCAACTGAAGCGCAAACTCCCGTCGCCAGGTGCCGTGTTGATCAAACTGTTCGTTGAATGAAGTTCCCAAGTTGCCTCCGTGCGGTCGCTCAATATAGCACCGCGGCAAGCCTCGGTGGCTAAGCTTTTTGGCAATGAGGGCAATAAAACGTTGAACGCTGACCTTGACGCAGGGATTTGATGGGGGTTGCGCAGACCCGACAAGCCTGCCCCTGCCGGGCATAAACCATGGTTTCAGTTTGAAAATGACCCGCTTCTCCATTGGCGCTGGAGAAGTTCCGCAGGGTGCTGCCGCCCTTGGCTACGGCCCGCGCCAGAACCTCCCGGATCGCGGTGTGAAGCTTGGCAATGCGTGCCTGGCTCAATCGTGCGGCGCTCAGAGTCGGTCTGATGCCTGCCAGAAACAGCGCCTCGGAGGCATAAATATTGCCTACCCCGACCACCAGATCGCCGGCCAGCAACACTTGCTTGATTGCCGTCTTGCGACGCTTCAATCCCGCACGGAACCGATCGACATCAAAATTTTCCGATAACGGTTCCATGCCGAGTTTGCCCAGCAGCTTGTGGGCCAATTCAGCGCTCTCGCTGTCAGCGTAAACTACGGCTCCAAATCGGCGCGGGTCATTGAGTCGAAGCGTGCCAAGCGTCGTTACCAGTTCAAAGTGGTCATGTTTGCCGGCCGCTGGCAAGTGCGGTGCAAAGCTCAAGCTCCCGGACATACCCAAATGCACCAGCAGCAGACCGTGATCCAGGTCAATTAGCAAATATTTGCCGCGTCTGCGCACGCCCGCCACCCCGCGCCCCGCCAGTTGGTCCAGCGTGCACCCCAAGGGCCATCGCAGGGCTTTGCCGATGCGCACTGCAATGATCTTCGCGCCTGTGATGTGACTGGCAAAACTCAATCGCGTGACTTCAACTTCAGGTAATTCAGGCATGACAATCAAATTTGGATATTATCGCGTGATGCTGCGTTTGAACCGTTTCCCGCTCCTTGTCGTGCTTGTTTTTGCCTTGAGTGCGAATGCACAGCCGGCCGGGATCAAAGATACAGTGCCGGTCACGTCCGCGCTGGATAGCACTCTCTTTTATCAGCTCTTGTTGGGGGAACTCAATGCCCGCGACCAGGAACCAGGGGCGGCTTTTTCGTTGATTCTTGATGCGGCGCGAAAGACGAATGACCCAAAGCTGTATCAACGGGCGGTCGATATTGCCCTGGAGGCGCGTTCTGGCGAATCAGCCCTGTTGGCAGCGCGCGCCTGGAAACAGGCGGTTCCGGCCTCCAGAGAGGCCAATCGATATGTTTTGCAGATTTTGATTGGTTTGAACCGGATCGGTGAAACACTGGAACCAATCAAACGCGAAATTGCGACAGCGGACAGCGTGGAGCGCGTGGCGACGATCGCGTCCATAGCGCGTTACTTTGCGCGTGCGGCCGACAAGAAACTTGCGGCGGCAACGGTTGAGCGTGCCTTGGTTGACTACCTGGCTCGGCCGTCAACAGGCGCTTCAGCCTGGAGTGTGGTCGGACGCCTGCGCTTTGATGCCGGCGACATCGTTGGGGCCATGGAGGCTGCTCACAAGGCTCAGGCCATGGACGCCAAATCAGAGCAACCCGCGCTGCTGGCATTGTCCATGATGAGCGCCAAAGTGCCGCAGTCGGAAGTTCTCCTGAAAAGGTATCTGGAAGGAAGCCCGAAGCCTGAAGTCAGGATGGATTACGCTCGTATCTTGCTGGACGCACAACGTTATGCCGAGGCGTTGATCCAATTACAGGTCGTCACGACTGAGGAGCCAGACTATCCGCCGGGTTGGTTAATCAGGGGCGTCATCGAATTTCAGGACGGCAAACTGGATGTGGCCGAGTCTTCGCTCAAGCGGTATGTTGCACTTGCCCAGTCAAACCTGAGTGGCGCGGCGCATGCAGCAACCGGTCGCGGTTTGACTCAGGCTTATCTCTCACTGGCGCAAATTGCCGAGAAAAAGAAGAATTTTTCTGAGGCCGACGCATGGCTCGGGCGTATCGACAATGCAGAAGACCTGCTTGACGCCCAGTTGCGGCGGGCCAATATTCTTGCGCGTCAGGGCAAGCTCGAAGAAGCGCTCGAGCTGGTTCGCGGGCAGCCAGAGAGATCCCCGGCAGACGCGCGGCTAAAAATGAGCGCCGAGGTGCAGTTGTTGCGTGAGAGCAAGCGTTTCAAGGAGGCTTACCTGCTCCTTGCGTCCGCAGTCGCTGGCAACCCGGACGATTTTGATCTGGTTTACGATTTGGCCATGGTCGCCGAAAAGCTCGGCAATCTGGAAGAAATGGAGCGATTGCTGCGTCGTGTGATCGCCGGTCAACCTGAGCGCCCGCATGCTTATAACGCGCTGGGATACTCGTTGGCAGAACGCCACACCCGCTTGTCTGAGGCCAGGCAGCTGATTTTGAAGGCGCTGGAATACGCGCCGGGTGATCCATTCATTACTGATAGCCTGGGTTGGCTTGAATTCCGCAGTGGCAATCTGGCGCAGGCTCAGCACATTCTTGAGGGTGCCTTCAAAGAACGCCCGGATGCCGAAATCGCAGCGCATCTGGGCGAAGTCCTGTGGGCCATGGATCAGCGTGAAAAGGCTGTGAGTATCTGGAAAGAGGGTCTGCAGATCAATGCGGAGAATGAGACCTTGCTCGAAACACTCAAGCGCTTGCGCGTCAAGCTGTGAGGCGCTGCGTGCGAGGGTTGGTCGGGGTCTTGTTGTTTGCTACTGTGTTTATAGCAGGTTGCGCAGTAACGACGGGCGCTACAACTGCAAAGCAGTCAGAAGTATCAGCTTGGCGCGGACGCCTGGCGATTCGGGTTGAGGCCGAGCAGTTGCAGCGCGAGGCCGCCCCCACTACTTTTAGCGCCGGGTTTGAGCTCAGCGGCAACCCCGGGGTCGGAGAGTTGACACTCTATACGCCGATAGGCAGTACCGCGGCATCCCTTTCATGGACGTTTGACACGGCAGTCCTGCGCAGCAACGGAGAAGTTCGACATTTCGAATCATTGGAGGCTTTAATCAAGCAGACGCTAGGCACGGAACTGCCTGTGGCCGCGCTCTTCGCGTGGCTGGCCGGAGACAACTTGATGATGGCGGGCTGGAGCGCGGATTTGTCGCAGCATGCCAACGGCCGGATCACAGCCCGACGTACCGAGCCCGAGCCCGTGGCGGAGCTTCGATTGGTGCTTGAAAAATAGAGTTGAAAATCCGTCCCGCAAATTTAGTCAGTTGAGGACAGAGCTAAAGATCTGTCCCGCAAGGTCTCAGTTTATGCATTCGCTTTACGACATTTCGGCGCCGGCCAAGCTCAACCTGTTTTTGCACATTACGGGCAGGCGCACCGATGGCTATCACTTGTTGCAGTCTGTCTTCATGCTGATCGACTGGTGCGACACGCTGCATTTTGAGCGGCGTGCCGATGGTCAGATCAGCCGCGAAGACCTGGCTGCGCTGTTGCCGCTTGACGACCTTGTTGTCCGCGCGGCACGCGCCTTGAAGTCTGCTAGCGGCAGTCCGTTCGGGGCTCACATCGTGATTGAGAAGCGCATTCCTGCACAAGCCGGCATGGGAGGGGGTTCGTCCGACGCGGCATCGACCCTGCTTGCCCTGAACCGTCTATGGAAAATCGACTACTCCCTGGAAAAACTCAAGCAAATCGGACTTGGGCTGGGTGCCGATGTGCCGTTTTTTCTTGGGGGACACAACGCCTGGGTGGAAGGGGTTGGTGAAAAAATGACACCCGTTATCCTGCCGGCGGGCCGTTTTTTGGTGGTTAAGCCAGTTGAAGGACTGGAAACAAGACATATTTTCTCGGACTCCTCTCTCAAGCGGGACAGCGAGACTGCTATAATTTCCGGCTTCGCTGCAAACCCTTTCGGTTTTGGCCGTAACGACTTACAGGATGTTGCCCAAAAACTTTGTCCAGGTGTGACCCAAGCCCTCGAATGGCTTGCGGACCTTGGCCTCAGTGGCCGGATGACAGGCTCTGGAAGTGCGGTGTTTGCGTCCTTGTTGCAGCCAGTTGATTTGCAGAGCGCGCCAAGTGCGTTTCAGGTCAGGTTATGCAACAATTTGCTTGTTCATCCCTTGTCGGGCTGGGCAAGCAGCGACAGTTTATCGGTTGACTGCGTTTAGTGGCCAACCCGTGTAGGGGAGTCGCCAAGTTGGTTAAGGCACTGGATTTTGATTCCAGCATGCGAAGGTTCGAATCCTTCTTCCCCTGCCAAATATTAGGTTGTACGTGGCAGACATTGAACGTACATGCGCAATTACTCAATCGCTGGGATACTCATGCAGGCTCCTCACCCTCCTGATTTCATGGTTTTTACCGGCAATGCCAATCCGGCCATGGCAGCAGACATCGCCAGCTACCTGAATATTTCTTTGGGGGCCGCCACGGTAGGCCGATTTTCTGACGGTGAAGTGACCGTCGAAATCAATCAGAACGTACGGGCCAGAGACGTCTTTGTGGTGCAGTCCACCTGCGCACCAACCAACGATAACCTGATGGAACTGCTGATCATGGTGGATGCGCTCAAGCGCGCGTCGGCGGAGCGTATCAGTGCGGTGATCCCTTATTTTGGCTATGCGCGGCAAGATCGCCGCCCGCGCTCCAGCCGCGTCCCGATTACCGCCAAGGTAGTGGCCAACATGTTGCAGACTGTCGGTGTTGCTCGCGTGTTGACGATGGATTTGCATGCGGATCAAATTCAGGGGTTTTTTGACATCCCGGTCGATAACATTTTTGCATCCCCCGTCTTGCTGGGTGATCTGCGGCAAAAGAATTACGATGATCTGATTGTGGTATCGCCCGATGTGGGGGGTGTGGTGCGTGCCCGTGCCCTGGCCAAGCAGCTCGATTGCGACCTTGCCATCATCGATAAGCGTCGCCCCCGAGCCAATGTAAGTGAAGTGATGCACGTCATCGGTGAAATTGACGGTCGCAACTGCGTCATCATGGACGACATGATCGACACCGCCGGCACCCTGGTCAAAGCGGCTGAGGTCTTGAAAGAACGTGGTGCCAAAAAAGTTTACGCCTATTGCACACACCCGATCTTCTCAGGCCCCGCCATTGAACGTATAACCAAGGGCGATGCACTTGATGAAGTGGTCGTCACCGACACGATTCCTTTGAGTCAGGCGGCAGCGGCTTGCCACAAAATTCGACAACTGAGTGTGGCGCCTTTGATTGCCGAAACCATTCAGCGCATTGCCAGGGGTGACTCGGTTATGCGCTTGTTCTCGGATCAGGATAACCTTTTTTGAGGGTTCATTAAGGGTTTTTTTGGTTCGGGCAAAAGTCGGCTCAGGCACGAATAATTTCGTGCCTTGAGTCTTTTTGAAATCGGAATCACACTGGTCGCGGTGGATTCCTTCTGGAGTAGAAACTATGAAAATCGTCGCTTTTGAGCGCACCAAGCAGGGCACGGGTGCGAGCCGCCGTCTCCGCGTTACCGGCCGCACACCGGCTATCGTCTATGGTGGTGCGGGTGAACCGCAACTGATCGAACTCGATCACAATGCCTTGTGGCACGCCTTGAAAAAGGAAGCCTTTCACTCGACCGTTCTGGATATTGAAATGGACGGCAAAGAGAGCAAGGTGTTGCTGCGTAACGTGCAGATGCACCCCTTCAAGCAGCTCGTTCTGCACATTGATTTTCAACGTGTTGACGCCAACACCAAGCTGCACATGAAGGTGCCGCTGCATTACAGCGGCGATGAAAACTCACCCGCGGTCAAGACCGAAGGCTGCATTGCCGACCATGTGGTTACCGAACTTGAGGTGAAATGCCTGCCAGCCGATCTGCCTGAATTCATCAAAGTGGATTTGAGCGGTCTGAAAAAGGGCCACCCACTGCATCTGGCCGACATCGTGTTGCCCACTGGCGTGACGGTTGTGACACGCGGCAACAAGAACCCGGTTCTGGTAGCCGTGATGACGGTTGCAGCCGCTGAAGCGGCTGTTGAGGAGACCGCTGCAGCACCCGAGGCGGCAGCGGCCACAGCAGGCGCGGCTGCACCGGCTGCACCGGCAGCGGCTGGCAAGGCAGCCGGCAAGGCGGCACCTGCCGCCGCCAAAGCGCCTGCGGCCAAAACGCCTGCGGCTAAGGCGCCAAGCACTAAAGCACCTCCCAGCAAGAAGTAAGTTTGATGCATCAGGGGACGAGCCAGACAGATTCTCGGTCTGACACTCGTCCCTTTTTTTATGCAGTACGTACTGATCCATGATCAAACTTTTTGTAGGTCTCGGCAATCCCGGCCCTGAATACGAATTCACTCGCCACAACGCGGGTTTCTGGTGGATTGACGCGCTCGCGCGAGAGCTCAAAACAAAGCTCGTGATGGACAAGATGTTTCACGGTCTGGTGGCCCGAACGCTCGTGAATGCTCAGGCAGTATGGCTGCTCAAACCTCAAACCTTCATGAACCTGAGCGGCAAATCGGTGGCCGCGCTAGCGCATTTTTTCAAGATTGAACCGCAGCAAATACTGGTGGCGCATGATGATCTGGACATCGTCCCGGGCGAGGCCAAGCTTAAACTCGGCGGCAGCCACGCCGGGCACAACGGTTTGCGTGATATTCATGCCCAACTCGGCACGGATGATTATTGGCGTTTGCGATTGGGTGTGGGTCATCCAGGCGTCAAGTCAGAGGTCATCAACTGGGTGCTGAAGAAGCCCACTCTGGATCATCGTCTGGCGATTGACCAGAGTATTGAGCGCGCGCTTCAGGCACTGCCGCATTTTCTGGCGGGTAACATGGACAAAGCTACTATGATGGTTCACACCAGCAAGCCACCCAGACCCAAACCAGCTCGACCGGAATGCCCTGCGCCGTAAATTGGGACTGGCGCAACGCTTGTTCAACGGGAGCCGAATGATGCAAATTGTGACCCTGAATGCTATTGTTTTAATAGCCATTTACGCTTTATCGACGGGGGCTACAGCCCAAATAACCTATAAATGTGGGGATAGCTACAGCCAGACCCCATGCCCCGGTGCCGTCGTCATCGACATCGCAGACGATCGAACCGCCGAACAAAAATTGCAGGCCGATTCGGCCACTGGTCGCGATGCCCGA
>JADGRK010000296.1 GCA_017880985.1 Rhodoferax sp.
TCGTCGGTCAGCGCCCGGATGCTGACGCCCCGCTCCACTGCGCGTTTGATGATCTTGTCGTCAATATCGGTGATGTTGCGCACGTAAGTCACCCGGTAGCCGCTGCATTTCAGCCAGCGCTGCACCACATCAAAAGTCATCGCCATGCGGGCATGTCCAATATGACAAAGATCGTAAATCGTCATGCCGCAGACGTACATGCGCACATGGCCAGGCTCCAGCGGTGACAGGGGTTCCATTGCACGCGACAGCGTGTTGTAAATGCGCAAACTCATGGGTGTTTCAAGCAAGGGCGTCGGCGTATTCGAACGGATAGTGGCTTCGGCAGTGACCTTAGATAGACGGGTAATTATGGGGGCACTAAAAAGCACCCCCTAAGCTACAATTGATCGCAGTATATAGCCCGGCCAGCAAGCATCCGGCGGCGGGCATTCACCCTGTAGGAATCAATCAGCGCCATGAAGCAGGCCCACTCAACCCTTTTCACCATCCTTCGCCTGCTGACGCTAGCTGCCGCCTTAGCCACTTCTGCGGTTTATGCTGACGACTACAGCGACGTCAGCCAGTTGCTGCGCGCTGGCAAGTTGAGTGAGGCCATGATCAAGGCGGACAGTTACCTGAGCACCAAACCCACTGACCCGCAGATGCGCTTCCTAAAGGGCGTGATTCAACGCAACTTGGGCAAGCCGGCCGACGCCATTGCCACATTCACCAAGCTGACCGAAGACTACCCCGAACTGCCCGAACCCTACAACAACCTGGCGGTGTTGTACGCTGGCCAGAACCAATTTGACAAGGCCCGTGCCGCGCTGGAAATGGCGATTCGCACCAACCCCAGCTATGCCACCGCCCATGAAAATCTGGGCGATGTGTATGCCCGTCTCGCCAGTCAAGCCTACAACAACGCGCTCCAGCTCGATGGCACCAATGCGACCGTGCCGCCCAAGCTGGCGCTGATTCGCCAATTGTTTGGCCCCGACCGCCAAGCTCCGCCTCCTGCCGTGGTTGCACCCTCCTCCTCGCCAAGCTCTGCGCCCGTGCCGGCGCCGATAGCAAGCCCCTTGAAGAAGCCTTGAGTGCGTGAACCATCGCCAGTTGGGGTTGCACCCAGGCAGTCAGTGAAAGATTTTTTGTTGAAGGAGTAATTGGATGAAATTAGTACATTTTAGGATCCTAGCCCCCGCCGTTATTTCGGTAGCAGCTATGTTTTTTATAGCGACAGACACACTGGCCCAGGAGACACCCCGGGTGAAGTTCGCCACCACCGCCGGCGACTTTGTGGTCGAGGTCTATCCTGACAAAGCGCCCAAGACAGTTGAAAACTTCTTGCAGTACGTCAAGGACAAGCACTACGACGGCACCCTGTTTCACCGTGTGATCCCGAACTTCATGATTCAGGGCGGCGGTTTTGACGCCAAGTTCATCCAAAAACCGACACGCGCGCCGGTCGTACACGAAGGCCGTGAAGCGCTAGCCAAAGGCGGCTTGAAAAACGTCGTGGGTACGCTGGCCATGGCGCGCACCAACGACCCGCAATCTGCCACCGCGCAGTTCTTTATCAACGTCAAGGACAATGCGTTTCTGGACCCGACGGCGCAGAGCTTCGGCTACACGGTCTTTGGCAAAGTGGTCAGCGGCATGGATGTGATTGAAAAAATCAAGGTCACACCTACCGGTGCGGCTGGCCCTTTCCCATCTGACGTTCCCAAGACCCCGATTCTTATCAACTCTGCAACCCTGGTGAAATAAATCATGAGCAACCCCAAAGTCGAACTCCACATTGCCAACTACGGCGTCATCACCCTTGAACTCGATCAGGGCAAAGCCCCCAAAACGGTCGCCAATTTTTTGAGCTACGTGAACAAGGGCCACTACAACAACACCATCTTCCACCGCGTCATTCCTGGCTTCATGGTGCAGGGCGGCGGCATGGAGCCGGGCATGAAAGAAAAGAAGGGCGACCAGCCGATCGCCAACGAAGCCAACAACGGCCTGAAAAACCTCAACTACACGGTGGCCATGGCCCGCACCGGCGACCCCCATTCGGCGACCGCGCAGTTTTTCATCAATGTGGCAGATAACAGCTTCCTCAACCACACCGCCATTTCAGCCCAGGGCTGGGGCTACGCCGTGTTTGGCAAAGTGGTCGGCGGCACCGACGTGGTTGACAAGATCAAGACCGTCAAGACCGCTCGCCAGGGCTACCACGATGACGTGCCGGTGCAGGACATTGTGATCGACAAAGCCGTGGCGCTTTGACATGATTACCGCCGGTCATGGGGTTTCGGCGCTCACCGCAGCGTCGCCCTGGCCGGTACTGCCAGCGCCTGCACATTGGCGGCGGCTTGATTTCATCTCCGACCTTCACCTCGGGGCCAACACTGCTGCCACCTTCAAGACCTGGCAAACATTCATGCAGACAACACGCGCTGATGCCGTGTTTATCCTGGGGGATTTGTTCGAAGTCTGGGTCGGCGACGATGTGCTGGGTGGCGCAATCCAGACCGACGCAAGGCCCGGTTTTGAGACCCGCTGTGTGCAGGTTCTCAATGCCGCATCGCAACGCCTCAACGTTTTCTTGATGCATGGCAACCGCGACTTTCTGCTCGGCACAGTATTTGCCAAAGCCTGCAACCTCACCCTGATCGACGACCCCACTGTGCTGGAATTTTCTGGCCAGCGCTGGCTGCTCTCGCATGGCGACGCCTTGTGCCTGGCTGACACCGACTACATCCAATTTCGCGATCAAGTGCACGGTGCGGCCTGGCAGCGCGATTTTCTGGCCCAGCCGCTCAGTGAACGCCAAAGAATAGCTCGCTTACTGCGCAGCCAAAGCGAAGCACACAAACGCAGCGCTGCGTCGGATGCCGACCTTGACGCGCAGGCCAGTCGCAACTGGCTGAGCGCCGCCCAAGCCAACACGCTGATTCACGGTCATACGCACCGGCCCGCCAGCCATGATCTGTCCAATGGGCTACAGCGCATTGTCTTGAGCGATTGGGACGCTGACGTCACACCGCCCCGCGCTGAAGTTTTGCGCTTAAGCGCAGCATTGTCGGGGCAGGCGCAAGACACCACGGTTCAACGCCTGAGCACCGCCCAGGCTGCTGATTGATATTTCCCGCCACGCCAAGCGTCCATTCACATGAACAACGCGCCTTGGGACACGCTTGCCGGGCAGTACCACTTGCGGCCGGGCGCAGCGCGCAGTGTGGTGGGCCAACGTCCGATCCTGGGTGCCGGGCGACTCGGACGCATGTTGCGTGGCCAGCGTGCGCTGCAAGTCGGCCGTACTCTGAGCAGCGTATTTACACTGTGCGCCCATGCGCATCGCCACACCGCCGCACTGGCACTGGCCGCTGCGCAGGGCGAAGCACAGGAATTGACAGCCAGCGAGCCACCGCTGTTGCTGTGGCTTGAGACCGCGCGCGACCACCTGCGCAGCATCGCGCTCGATTGGCCACAGCGCCTGCCAGACGCAACCGGCACAGCGACCACGCTGGATTGGCTGCGCGACTGCCCGCTGTCTCTGGCAGCAGGTCGCCCCGACGCGGATGCCAATACGGCGTGGGCAGAACTGGCCCAATTGCGAGCCTGGCTGGAGCGTCGCATTGTGGGTCAATCGCTGGCCGACTACTTGCCAGCCCACCGTCATCCAGACACTTTGGCGCGCTGGTGTCAGGCGCAAGCAGCACGACTGCCACTGGCACACTGTCTGGCCAGCTGGCACACAGTTGCCCATACCTTGACGCCGGCAATGCGCTGTCTGAATGTGCTCGATGAGGATGTCGCGCTACAGCGCGTCCAGTTGTGCCAGCTGGCTCAAAGCCTGGTCAAGCAACCCGACTTCGCGCAGCAGCCAACGTGGCTCGGCCAGTGCGCTGAAAA